>JAKPTH010000480.1 GCA_029571125.1 bacterium | reverse complement strand
CAATATAATAATAAAAGGCAGCTACCCCGATACACCTCTCGATGACTGCATAAGAATTACTCTCGGGCCGGTTGAATATATGAAAATGGCCGTTGAAGCCATCAAAGAGGCATTGAATTAAATAAAAGCGAGTGAAAAATGAAGATATTGATATCCACATCGTCGTTCGGCAAAGAAGACAAAACGCCTTTGAAAATGCTCGAAGAAAAAGGATTTCAAGTAGTTTTAAATCCTTACGGGCGTGAATTAAAACCGGAAGAATCGATCGAACTTTTAAAGGACGTTAAGTATTTGATCGCCGGCACCGAAAAGCTTAACCGCAGCGTTCTGGAAACGGCGAAAGAATTGAAGATCATATCGCGCTGCGGAGCGGGCATGGATAACGTCGACCTTGACTACGCCAAAGAACGCGGAATAAAGGTTAAAAACACTCCCATGGGGCCGACTCACGCAGTGGCCGAACTTACGCTCTGCCTTATACTTGATTTATTAAGGCAGGTCACGCTTTCCAACAACGAGCTGAAATCGAATGCCTGGAAAAAAAGAATGGGCAACCTTTTGCTGAATAAAAAAGTCGGAATAATAGGGCTCGGCAACATCGGCAAACGCCTTGTAGAATTATTAAAACCTTTCGGCAATAAGATATATGTGGTGGACCCCAATCCGGACAGAGAGTTCATAGCCAAAAACGGGCTCGAATTAACCGACGTAGAAACTCTTTTCAAAACTTCCGAAGTAATATCCATACATGCGCCTATATGTACCGAAACGCATTGCCTTATTAATATCAATTCGTTAAGCGAAATAAATCGCGACGCAATTCTGATAAACACGTCGCGCGGCCAGATTGTCGATGAAAAGGGACTTTATGAATGCCTTAAAGCCGGAAATCTTCGAGGCGCCGCTCTCGACGTTTTCGAAAAAGAACCATACTATGGCGATCTGTGCTCATTGCCTAACGTCATATTAACGCCTCATATAGGCTCTTACGCAAAAGAAGCCCGCGTTCAAATGGAGATAGACTCGGTGAAAAACATTTTAGATTTTATCGGAGCGTAAAATGAAAGCTGTAATATTCGGCGGGGCAGGTTTTATCGGAAGCCATGTGGCTGATTATCTTCTGGAAAAAGGATTTGAAGTCAGAATATTCGACATCTGCGAGTCAAAATATTTAAAGCCCGGTCATGAAATGATCGTCGGCGACATACTTGATTTCAATCAGGTCCAAAAAGCGGTCACCGGGTGCGACTACGTATATAATTTCGCCGGCATAGCCGATATCGACGAATCGTTCAAAAAGCCTTTCGACACCATAAAGTTAAATATATTAGGCAACGCGCATATTTTAGAAGCCATTAAGGCTCACGGCTGCAAACGTTTCATTTACGCCAGCACGCTATATGTTTACAGCGACAGCGGCGGTTTTTACAAATGCAGTAAGCAGGCTTCCGAGATCTACATAGAAACTTATAACAGGCATTTTGGAATCGATTACACTATAATGCGCTTTGGAACCATCTACGGACCGCGCGCCGATAGCAGAAACAGCGTTTACCGCTATATAGACGAAGCCATCCGTGAGAAACAAATCACTTTCAAGGGTACCGGCGAAGAGTTGCGCGAGTACATACACGTCCGCGACGTGGCGCATTTATGCTACGACGTTCTTAAAGATGAATTCAAAAATCAGAACGTTTTGATATCCGGCCATACTCCAATGAAAACTCATGATCTTTTAAGCATGATAAGTGAAATAATAACTCCCGGCGTTGAAATTGTATATAAACCCGTTTCAAATCCAAATGAAATCCATTATAAAGTAACTCCATTTACGTTTTCTCCAAAAATAGCTAAAAAACTTTTGTCAAATTATTACCTCGATATGGGACAAGGGCTTTTAGAATGCATTAACGAAATATACGAATCCAGAAGAAACGGCGATGACAATGAGCGAGACTGATTTTAAAAACTGGTGCAGCGAAAGCGTCAAAAAATTTTATTCCGAAAATCGTTCCGATCCTTCGCGGCTTTACAAATCCGAAAAATTTTTTCTTGAAAAGATCAACCTGCGCAAAAGGTCGATCCTTGATATTGGCTGCGCCTGTGGGGGTTTTTATAACATTTTCAAAAAGCTTTATCATGAAATTAATTATACAGGAATAGACGTTTCACCGGAACTCGTCGAAGCTGCAAAAGTTACTTACCCCGAAGCCGATTTTCAAGTTTCAACCCCCGGCCGCCTCGAGTTTGAAAGCGATAAATTCGATCTGGTTTACAGTTCCGGTGTTTTTCACCTGATAGAAAGCGAATGGAAAAATCTTTTCCGCGAAGCTTACAGAGTTTCAAAAGATAAAGTCCTTATAGACTTCAGAGTTACAATAAAGAAGGAATGCGTCGGCCGAATACAGCTCGATTTTTACGGCGCCGGCGAAAAAAACTACGCCGTATATACGGTTTTGAATATATTCGACTTGATGGATTATTTTCACGCTTTGTCGCCAAAACCTCTTAAAATATCGGCATACGGCTACATGAATAAACCATCGCCGATGGCGGATATAAAAATCGATGAAATATGCATGGCTTTCTTCCTGATCGAAAAAGGAAGCGGAAAAAATAGCAAAACCGCTTACAATATTGAATTGCCTTTCGCCGGCATAGAAAAATCCATTAGAGAAAGGTATTTATGAAAAAAGAAATAATAGTAACAGGCGGCGCGGGCTTCATAGGCGGCTCGCTTGCCGCCCGGCTCGTCGAAGAGGGATATAAAATAATCGTTCTCGACAACCTTTGCACGGGTTATCGTGAGAACGTTCCTAAAGAAGCCGATTTTATTTATTTTG
>JAKPTH010000459.1 GCA_029571125.1 bacterium | reverse complement strand
TTATTTGATTTTTTATGCGGGCTTTATAGCCGTTAACATCATTTCACCGCTTACGATGGAAAAAATAGTCGTAATGGACCTTAATCTCGCCGTAGTGTATGGATTCGGGCTTATAATCGTCGCTTTGATACAGGCTCTTATATACGATTTCGCCTGCAACGCAAGGGAAGTCGAACTGGCTAAATCGGCCGGCGAAGGGGAGGCGAAATAACATGGAAGTGATGCCCGTAATTTTATTCGTATTTTTTGTCGGTCTGGTCCTCGGGCTTTCGTTTTATTTTGCCCGCCAGGCGCGTTCGGCCAGCGGCTATTACGCGGCCGGCGGCACGGTCCACTGGTTTGTAAACGGCATAGCTTTCGCCGGCGATTATCTTTCGGCGGCTTCGTTTCTGGGGATCTGCGGAATGATCGCGACGGCTGGATACGACGGATTTTTATATTCGATAGGCTATCTGGCCGGCTGGATAGTGGCCCTTTTTGTGGTTGCCGAGCCGATGAAACGCCTCGGCAAATACACGTTTACCGACGCGCTTGACGCGAGATTCAACTCGAAAGGAATACAGCTTGCTTCGGCTATAAGCACTCTGGTCGTTTCGCTGTTTTACCTAATACCGCAGATGGTCGGCGCGGGCGTTCTCATTCAGCCGCTGCTCGGTTTTCCTCATTACGTCGGCGTAATCCTCGTCGGTATTATAGTTATAATAATCGTGGCCACGGCCGGCATGACTTCGACCACATACGTGCAGTTTCTTAAAGGCGGCATGCTCGTGATATTTTCGACGGTGCTGGTGGGCTATATGTGCGCCAGAGGGCTTTCGACGACTCCCGATCAGGGCGGAAAAGAGCCTTTTTACGAGTATAAGGTGATGAACGCGTCCGCCGCCGGCGATTCTCTGACTCCGTCGGACGCCTCTTACAAGTTCGTTTCGCTTAAGGAAGTGAAAGGCGTTAAATTCGTAAAGCTTATTAAAGACGGGAAAGACGGCTGGTGGGTATGCGAAACCGCTTCTGCGACCGGCGAAATAAATCTTCGCGAGGCGCAATTCACGGCCTCTAAGGCGGACGGGACCAAGATTATAAACGGGCTTACCGCGGCCGAAGGCGGAAAGCTAAGGCAGATAGGCAATATGGAAACCATAAAAGGTCAAAAAGGCCCGGGCGTCAAAACGGGGGCTCTCGGTCCCATGGAGTATCTCGCGCGCGTCGGAAGCCACGACAGCACTGTAAGGCTCTGGAAAGACGTTTCTTTCGAAGACGGATCGGACAAAATCAGGGTGTTTTATTCGTATCTGACTTCCGGCAACCGCATAATGCGTCCGGGTTTAAAATTCAAGGTAGAAGGCACTTTCTGGGAAAAATTCGATTTCGTTTCCCTCATGCTCGCTCTTTTTCTCGGAACCGCCGCGCTGCCGCATATTTTGATCCGCTATTACACCGTTCCGAGCCCTGCGGCGGCCCGTAAATCAACTATAGTGGCGATCGCGTCGATAGGTTTTTTCTATATTCTCACGCTTTTCATGGGCGTCGGCGCCATGACTCACGGGGTCGTTAACGTAATAGACAACAATATGTCCGCTCCGCTTCTCGCAAAGTCTTTCGGCACGTTTCTGTTTTCGGTGATTTCGGCGCTCGCTTTCGCCACGGTCCTGGGGACCGTCAGCGGGCTTATAATAGCGGCTTCGGGAGCTGTGGCGCATGATCTCATGGACCGTTACATGGGAATGAATCTTACCGAAAAAAGTAAAGTCGCGGCCGGAAAGGTATCCGCATTCGTCGTCGGAATCATAGCTATATTTCTTGGAATAGCTTTTCAGGGGATGAACGTTTCGTTTCTGGTGGGATGGGCTTTTTCCGTGGCCGCTTCGGCCAACCTGCCGGCTATTATAATGCTTCTTTTCTGGAGCAGGACGACTTCGCAGGGGATAGTCGCCTCTATTTTCGTCGGAACGGTTTCGGCCCTGGGGCTGATATTGCTTTCGCCCGATATGTTCAAGCTGTACGGCCTTGACGCGGCTTCGG
Organism: bacterium; assembly: GCA_029571125.1. Lineage (GTDB taxonomy): Bacteria > Muiribacteriota > UBA9980 > UBA9980 > UBA9980 > UBA9980. The sequence continues at coordinate 128 of JAKPTH010000459.1, read as the reverse complement.
CTCCGGTGCCGTTCGGAAATCCCGGGCTCATTTCGATTCCGCTGAGCTTTCTTACGATCATTTTAGTTTCGATGGTTACGAGCGGAAAACAGCAGGAGCTAAAGGCGCAGTAAACTTTTAAGGCCGGG
>JAKPTH010000403.1 GCA_029571125.1 bacterium | reverse complement strand
ACTTTTGAAGCTTTTATAGGCGAAGGCGGATTGGAAATATCGTATCGGCGGCTGGAAATGTTGTCTTCTACGCTTCTTATCGCATAGGAAACCTGGTTTCCCTGCGCTATGGGAATCCATAAATTGTTCTTTGCCACGGCGGTGTAAACGGTATTTATACCGTTGATCAGTCCGGGGAGAGTGTAGTTATGAAGCGTTAGGCCGCTGCCCTGGCCGTTGGTGTCGAAATAAACGTATATTGAATTATTTGACGCCGAGGAAGAAGTAATGGCGGTGGAGCCTATATTGATTTCGCCGTTTTGATTGTTGAGGCTTACCTTGGTTACGACTGGCGGAGCGGGTATTGTTCCGTCCTGAACCCAGGCAGATTTATTGCCCGCGCCGTCGCTGAAACGGTACCATACTCCGGCATTGGCGACTTCTACAGTGGCCATTCCGGTAATTATATCCCCGGTCATGAAACCGTTCGCCGCCTTTATAACGCTTTTAGCCGTGGGCGAGCTGAATGAAGACGGAGCGGCGGAGCCCGCATAGACTTCCAGTATCGCCGGTTCGCGGTTTGCGGTAAGCGAAGAAGTTAAAGAAATTTTATAAGCGGCGTTATTGAAACCTATTTTTGACTTGTCTGAATCGGCGAGAGGATTAGGCGGGTTGATATCTCCCGAAACGGCGCCGGTGCTGTAAACGGACGATGCGGTGATAGGTGTGCCCGCTGCGCTTTTAACATTGGAAGAAGGCGTGACTACGACGTATTTTCCGTTGGGCAGGTATGCCATATTGGTCACTTTTTGGAGCGAAATCGTGAGCGTCAGGTTGTTGGAATCGTAAAAGAAAGGAGTAGCCGTTAATTTTAAAGGCGTTTCGCCGCCGGGAATTTTGTCGTCGTCGTATTTGACGGTCCAGTTGGCGGCGGTTTCGGCGGCGGTTTTACTCATGGCCGTATTGAAAGTGATTTTAACCGTGTCGTTGCCGTTATCGACGGAAGTGCCTGCCACAGAAGTTATTGCGGGCGCCTGCGTCTGGCCGAAGGTATATGTGGCAGTAGAAACGTAAGAATTGTCGAGGCCCGCTTTGATGCCTATCGCGCTGATGGTCATCGTTTGCGAAACGCTTATGGGTGAAATATAAAGCTGGCTGGAAGCCGTAGGAGTGGTTCCGTCGGTGGTGTAGCGGATGGCGGCGCCCGATGTGGCGCATGAAATGGTTACGCTCTGCGGCGAAGAATATGTGCCTCCGGCAGGCGAGAACGAAGGCGAAGCGACGCGGTTGCTCGAACCGCCGCCTATGGAAATCGGCGATACGTTGTAGTCCAGAGTGGTTTCTTCGAGCATATTGAAAAAGTAGGATTCTCCGGCTTTCATCGCGGGATCGGCGCCGTCGAGCTGTTCTATGGTCGAGCCGTTTCTGACTACGGCAACGAAGGAACCCGCGGATGAGTTCCATTTATAAATGCCTTTTATCGCTTGAGATCTCTGCATTATCTGGCTGAACGTAATGGTTTCCGGCATTTTAGAAAAGCCGGTAAGGTTGAACCCGGTTTTGAGGGTGATTACGTTGACGCTGGAAAGCGATGTGCCGTTGACGCTGATGCTGGCGGCTCCGCTTGATTTTATTATATAACCTTTTCCGGCTGAAAGAGAAGTGAGCTCGCCGGCGGCCGCGCTTAAAAAGCTTCCGGCGGCGGCATTGTAAAGGTAAATATCGCTTACGGAACTGTATGAAGATCTTAACTGGGCCGGGGTTACGGTTGGATTGACGGTGAAGCTGACGAAGTTAAAGCCGTCTTTAAGGGCGAACGGTTGGGAAGTTTGGGCATACGCGGGGGCGGTTAACAGCAAAATTAAGAAAATGATAAAAAGAGCCTTTTTAATCATTAGAGTCCATCCTTTCAACTCTTCAATTAAATTTATTTTTTTTATATTATTCCAAAAAACTTTGACCGATAAAAATCCGTTTTTATCGGTAAAGAAGATTACTTTTTCTTGTGAACCATTATATTTTATCACAATTAATGTGTATAGTCAAATCAATAAAGGGCGATAATTTTATTATTTTAAATTTTAACGGTCTTTTAACCAGCGCTTTTCGTTTGAAAATAAATAAAATGACCGCCGCTTTTAACGGCCGCGGTCATTTTGTGTTTTAAAAGTCTTTGAGTCGGTAATAACTTTCGTTTGAGCGCTTTTTCATGAACTTTACATTTTAATTATCGATACGCCTGTTTCATTAAAGCGGTTAATTCTGCTCTGATATGAGTTCAGCTTTAAATCGTCGAAGATGTAAGCTTCGGCTTTTGCCCTGTCTACGATGCCGCGCTCGGTTATTAATGCGATTATTTTTTCGCGTTCTTTTGATAACGATTCTATGCTTTTTTCACCTTTGATTTTAAACTGCGTTTTTAATATGGCCGTAAGGGTAATACATTCGGCTTCGGAAAGATCGGCCGGCTTTTTATTGAAATATACGACCGACGCCTGAAGCAGGCCCGATACGCCTTCGCCGAAAGGAGCATTGTTAAGATATATTTCAAGGATTTTATCTTTGCTTTTTATTTTCGACTCGATTTTGAGCGCGAGAAGGCATTCTTTTAAATGGCTTACAGTTCTATTTATAAAAGCCGTCGAATCGGAAGAGCCGGATTCGTTAATGTTAAGGGCTATTGCCGCCAGGTTTTGAGTCAACGTTTTGTCTTTGTTTTCTATTTTTTCGCCATTATATAATTTCATAGCGTCGGTTTTTAATGATGAAGTTAAAAGGCCTTTATGAGAAAAAAAGTCCGGATCGCAGACGCAGACTATGGTTTTCGAAAGAAATCCGGGCATCTCGGCATAGCTTATGGCTATGCTTCCGCGGGCGCTCATGGATTTAATCGCGCTTATTTCGGGCAGCGACGAGTTAATCTTGATGATATAAACCGCCAGACACGCTAAAAAAATGCCGCAGACTATGAAAAATGCTATCGTGGAGTAAAAAACATTTGATATGAAACTTAAAATGCTTCCGCTTGATTTATTGTTAAAAGTTTCTTTCATACTATATCGCCTTCTTCATCTGAATAAATATGCGTTTTTTAAATTCACTTTAATTATAACAAAGATATAAAAATTATGGCAGGTATCAAAATTAATTTTTGCTTGTCAGGTTAAAAAAATGCAGCGTCCATAATTTGACTTTTTATATTTTTTGTGGTAAAATTATTGAAATTTAAAATAAGTTTAACCGATAGATCTCGGATTGAACGTTTTACCAGTGCCCGGGCGGGCGAATATATTGAAAATAAACTTTTATAAAGGAGACATGCCGCCATATTTTAGCTAAAATATGGCGTTTTTATATGAAAAAAATATATAACCTGCTTTTTACATTTTGTTTTACGGTTATTTTTATGGGTATTATCGCAATTTTCGTTTCGAAATACGCCGTGGATTTTAACTTCGGTCTTGCGGTCGCTTCGTCTAACGGCACTGAAATTGCGTCGTCCGCCGATCTTAAGATCGCATACGTTAAAACGAGCGGAAGAATTTGTCTGCTTAGCCTTAAGGATAGCTCTGAAACCATAATAAACGAAAAATTCGAAGGCGTTAATTCGCTTAAGTTTAATCACGGACGCGATAAGCTTATAATAAGCGCCTCATATAAAGGCAAATCCGGCGTTTATATTTACGATATTTCCGCTAAAACGGTTTCGGCTGTGGCGGAGTCCGAAATGAAAGACCGCCGTTATTTGTCGGCTGATATTTCCGCTGACGATAAGCGGATCTGTTTTACTGCTTCTAAAACTGGCGATCCGTTCGCGCCTTCAGATATTTTTATCTACAATACCGAAGAAAAATCCGAAAAAAATATAACCAGACAGGATCAGTCGGCGGAAGTGGTATTTTATTATAACTACCCTCAATTCTCCGCCGATTCAAAACATGTAATTTACTCAAAAGCTTCAATTCCCGATATCGACACTCCTCGTTATGATACCATTTTTATTTGCAGTCTCGATCTTGCCGGCGGCAGCGAATCGGTTATCATCGGCGGCGCGACGGTTTTTGATGAAACCGGCGGCGCAAGCGGGTTTAAAGCTTCGGCGCCGTGCGTCTTACAGGGCGGCAGGATCGCTTTTCTTAAAACGGTAGGCACCGTAGAAAAATATCTGTCCGTTTACGATCCGGCAAAAAAAGAAATATCCGATATTATAAGCCAGGCTGAAAATATAGCCCGTCCGAGTTATTCAAAAGATCTCAAATATGCGGCGTTCGAGCAGATCAACGAAGCCGGCGGCAAAGAGATTTATAGCATCTGCCTTTATGATGTTTTGGCGAAATCCATGAAAAAAATCGCTATCGGACATATGCCCGCACTATAAGCGGCGCATAACGAATAGCTAACAGCGCATAGTTAAGGATTTTACAATCCCGCTAGTTTTTTGAATAAAAAAACTTAATAAAGAATATAATAAAAAAGGCCTTGAAAAATATTTTCAGAGGCCTTTTTTTATATTATATTTATAAGCGAGAAATTTAAAAAATGACGTTTATAATGAAAAATTCTTTGACTTTTTTTGTGGCTTCGTTTTTTATCTGCCTTATTCTTTCGCGCGTTAGTTTGAATATTTTTCCAAGTTCGTTCAGCGTGTAGGCGCGGTCTTCTTCGAGCCCGTAGTATAATTTGAAAATTCGCGCCTCTCTGTCGTCTAGTTCGACGATTGCATTCATAAGCTGCTGCTGGAGAAATTCTGAAAAAATCTTCGTCTCCGGATGATCGGAATATGAAGCGTTCGTTATGTCGTAAGCGTTTTCCTCTTCGGAAGTCGTGTCGAATTCCTGTCGAAAATTTAACTCGATAGACAAAAGCGGCTGAAAATAATCGAGAATTTCCTTGATTTTAGGTTTGGGAATATTGGTCAGCCTTGATATTTCGTCGGTAGAGGGCGAACGGCCTTCGAATTTTAAAATTGTTTCGGTTATTTGTTCGATTCTTTTTCTTTTTTCGAATAAATTGACGGGAATTCTTATAAGCCGGGCTTTATTAGCTATCGCCCGCCTTATATAGTGGCGGATCTGCCATACCGCGTAGGTCGAAAATTTATTGTTATGTGAAAGGTCGTATTTTTCAAGCGCATGTATGAGGCCGAGATTTCCGTCCTGTATAAGGTCCATCAAAGGCATGCCCGAGCTTATATATCTTTTGGCGATGGCTACTACGAGTCTTAAATTGGCCTCTATAAGCTTTTTGCGCGAATATTCGTCGCCGGCCTTGAAGGAGCGTAATAACGAAAGTTCCTCTTCACAGCTTAAGAGAGGGATCTGGTTGAGTTCGTTAAAATATTGCACTATGAGCCCGCTGTCGGTATTGTCGAAGCAGCCGGTATGCGTCTGCATTGCAAGTATTTCAAGCGTAGTGCCGGAGGACATAAACACCACCGCCTTTCTATTTTGCAATTATTAAAGCATTTTACATGCCAAAAAAAGCGAATGCAATGCAGGCTTGTGTTTTGAGTGAAATTTTATGAAAAATAAAATGTTCTTATTGAAAAGTTGTATAATTTTATACAAAATTCCCCGGCGCAGACCGGCCGGGGAAAAACTATCGATATTTTATTGACGCCCGCCGGATTAATCAGGAAAATGGCCTGCCTATAGAGGGGCGGAGGTTCCGGTCCCCGCGCGCAAGCGTGCCCGGACGGGTGTTAAGCTTTTTAATGGAGTCAAGAATTATACAGGTTGAATTTTTTCATTTTATAAATTAAGGATCCCCGGTTTATTCCGAGTATTTCGGCCGCCTGCGTTTGCTGGCCGTTGGTCATTTTAAGGGCTTCTTCTATCATTTTATGCTCTATATAATCTACGACTTCGGTCATTTTATGCTTTCCGACGGACGGGACGCTCAACTGTTCGAGCTGGTTGTCTTTCGGCAGAAGGTGCGCCGGAAGATCCGCCAGATCTATCGTAGTGTTTTTGCTTAAAATGACTATTCTTTCTATTATGTTTTCGAGTTCGCGGACGTTTCCGGGCCAGCTATATTTAATAAAAGCTTCCATGGCTTCTTTTGTTACTTTCATTGCCGGCCGCCTGTTTTCTTCGGAGAATTTTTTTATAAAATGTTCCGTGAGTATCGAAATATCGGTTATTCTTTCTCTAAGCGGCGGTACCGATATCGGCACTACGTTCAGCCTGTAATAAAGGTCGCTTCTGAAGCGGCCTTCCGCTATGGCCTGAGTGAGATCGCGGTTTGTCGCGGCTATAATGCGCACGTCGACTTTTATGGTCTGGTTGCCGCCGACGCGTTCGAATTCGCGCGTCTGCAGGACCCTTAATAATTTGACCTGTATGCTTACCGGAACTTCGCCAATTTCATCGAGAAATATAGTTCCGCCGTCGGCGATTTCGAATTTGCCCTCTTTTTTATTTATAGCGCCGGTGAACGATCCCTTTTCGTGGCCGAGAAGCTCCGATTCCAGAAGGCCTTCAGGTATGGCCGCGCAGTTGACTTTTATGAACGGGCCGTTCGCGCGCGGTCCGTTATAATGGATAGCGCGCGCTATAAGCTCTTTTCCGGTGCCGGTTTCGCCCGTAATCATCACGGTGGCTCTGTTGTCGAGCACGCGGGAGATGAGTTCGTACATTTCTTTCATTTTGCCGGACTGGCCGATTAAATTATCGAAGCGGTATATGGTTTGAAGCTGGGACTTTAAATATTTATTTTCTTTTATCAGCGATATTTTTTCGCCGACTTTATTCATTATAAGTTTTATCTGATCGATTGAAAACGGCTTTATTATGTAATCGTAGGCGCCTTCGCGCATAGCCTCTATGGCGGATTCTATAGTTGCGAAAGCGGTCATCGTGATTACGATAACGTCGGGATTTACGGATTTGACTTTCTTTAAAAGTTCAATTCCGCTCAATTTAGGCATTTTCATATCGGTTATAATGACTTCGGGCTGGATTTCGCCGAATTTTAAAAATCCTTCTTCGCCGTCGCAGGCGGTGGTTACCGTATGCCCTTCGCCTTCGAGGTATTCCTGGAGAAATTTGAGCATTACGGGCTTATCGTCGCAAACGAGAATGTTCACTATATATCACCGTCCACGGAGCTTTTTTTCGTTTTAAGTATTACCGCTTTATGGGTCTGTATGAGCTGATAGGCTTCGAACGCTTCTTTTCTTACGCGCAGCGAAGCGTCGTTCAATGAAAGAGTCAGCATCATTTCAACCTGGTTGTAATTATCTTGCGGAAGTCCCACTTCGAGGTAGCGGTGGATCGCGAGTATCGCGTTGAGCCTGACTTTTTCGTCGGGATGGTTGAATTCGAAAAGGTGCGCTTCGGCGCTTTTGAGGACCGCCCTTGTGCCGTCGGCTTTTTCGTAATAATTGTGGGTGTCTTCGGCTGCGGCCCGGTAGCTTTCTTTTTTTGCCGCATCTTCGTGATGCGCACGCTCCGTTTTAGGTTCTATGCGCGGCTGCCGTGAGACGTATTCCTCGAATTGAGCGTCGAAGTCGGTTAATTCATGGCCTTTTTCGCGCGCGGCTTCCTGGGTGTTAAAATCTTTGAGGCTGTCGATTTTTTGCTTGATTTTGTCTATTATGGTCTGGATGTAAGGCTTTTTTAGCGCGGAGGCGTTAGGCAGCATTTTTTGCATATCCAGCAGTATCTGCTCATCGCCCAGTATGGACAGGCCCTGAGTCAGTTTTAAAATTATATCGGTGGTGGTTTCACGGATAAAAAGTTCCAGCATTAAGTTTATAATTTTACGTTCGTGCGATTTGAGCATCAGAAGCCCGTAGGCGGCCGAGTCGCGCATCGCCACGTTGGAAGATTTTATCATATCTGAAATGGCGTTGAAAGTGAGTTCGGGGTTGCGTTTCCAGGCGGCTATCACCGCGTTGGCCTTTATGCGGTTGTCGGAATGCTTCAGGAAGGGGCATATTATATCGAAAACTTCGGGCGCGTCTATCGAGCCGAGCCCTTCGAGGGCGTTGGCGCGGATTCTGTAATCGAGTGTTTCATCTTCGGCGTACTTTTTAAGTATGGCGATTTCCGATCTGGATCCAAGGGTGCCTATGACTCTTAATATCTGTGATTTGACCTGGGGTTCGTTTTCCACATGGAGCCGTTCCACCAGATATTTGACGGCTTCCTTCACGCCCCTGGTTTCTCTTGTAGCGTAAAGGAGCTTGGACACGGCTTCTGCGCGAAGCGCGGCGCTGTTGTTGCTAAGATCCAGCACCAGGAACGCCATATCTATTTCTTCGAGTTGGCGGGCTTCCTGTGTGGCGGCCGGGACGGGGGCCGAATCGCTGCGTTCTACTATTTCGAGGATATCTGAAAAGTCCAGGGCCCCTTTTTTTGCCGCGGGCGGGCGGGCGGAGCGGATGTCGTGCGCTTTTGGCGGAACGGCCGCGGCGCCGCCGGGAGGCGCTTCGAAGGAAGGCGTTCTATTTTTCTGCGAAATTTTACAGAAAATATTGTTTATGGCTTTTTTAGCGGCGTATCTGATGGCGTTGTCCTCGTCGTTGGTAGCGCGTTTGAGCATGGGAAGAGCGCTTTCGTCGCCTATATCGAAAAGCCTGAGGCAGACCTGCTCTTTTTCTTTATTTGAACCGTTATTATAAATTTCGAAGAGCTTGGCGAAATCGCTTATTTTGTTGATGTTTTGCACGTTGGCGATCTGCGCTTTTAGCCTTTGCCCGATGGAGTCTATGATTTCGTTGAAAATTTTAGTTTTTGGATGCTCGCCGTACTGGGCGTTATATTTCTGGATTTTTTCTATGGTGGTTTCGTCGCCTTTATTGCATAACGTTGAAATGGATTTTTTCAGGACTTCCATGTCGCTTTCGTTCATTATGAGTTCTATGAGCATGTCCTGGCATGGAGAATCCGCAATGGAGGCCAGAATGAACGCCGCGGAATCCCTGAAAAAAACCTCGTCGGAATTTATCATTTCGGAAAGCTTATTAAGAGCGGTGGTGGGGTTTAGTCCGTAAAGCGCTCTGGCGGCGTTGGCTTTAACGCGGTTGTCCGACGAATTGAGGAATGGAAGAACTATCGGGATGACGTCGAGGGAATATATATGCCCCAGCCCTTCCAGCGTGTTAGCGACCACCCGCGTGTCGGGGTGCCAGAGAAATTTCTTTAAAAGCGTGAGTACGGTGGAATCGCCGAGTTTGCCGATGAGCTTGGTGAGCCGGGATATTATTTGCGGGTCTTCCTCGGTGTCGAGCGCCGATATGAGCATGCTTAAAATTTCTTTAGCTTTTATGGATTTTCTGGACAGGTCGCGGACGCTTTCTATAGTTTCGATGCGCTCTTTAGGGTCTTTTGAAGATATGCGCCTGGCGAACTGCCCCAGATCAATTTCTAAAATTAACTCGTCCAAAAAAACCTCCAATAATTTACCCTTAACGTATCCTTAGAATTATAGCAGAATATGGAGTTAAATTCAAGACAAAATTTAAAGGCGCAGTTTCTTATATTAAAAGCAATCCGGAAAAATTTATTAGTGAATAGTGCATAGTGGATAGCGAATAGTTAAGGCTGGGGCTCGCCCTGCGAGCTATATTTGATTAACTCGTGCGTCGACAATAAAACATTTTAACTCATTACAAAGTCATTATCGCATTTTCAAACAAGTTTCTTTGTGCTTTAGCTGATAGTTTTGGGCAGGGCGCCAGACAAGTTTTTTCGGAGACTCGTTCGAAAATCCCTCCG
>JAKPTH010000402.1 GCA_029571125.1 bacterium | reverse complement strand
TGCGCTGAAATGCTCGCATCCCGTTTCTTTCGCCAGCGTGGCGACAAGCCCCTGAATCAGTTCTATATTCTTTGCGGCGAAGCTTTTTTTAAAGTAATTTTTTAAATATAGCGCGCCCGACTTAAAATCGTCTTTTTCTTTACGCAGCTCAGCGCATGATTTATCGGCGGCCGCGTTTTTTTCTTCGAGCTCCTTTATAAGCGGCGAAAGAGCGTCCGCGCTTCCCTGCGGAGAAACGGTCAGAACGTGCAAAAATCCGACGAATATAAGCGCCATGGCGCTCATTATGGCTATGTTAAACAGCCTGGCCCTTTCTTTTTCATTCAAAGAGTTCAGCCTCCTTAAGGGTTATTATAAAGTAAGCGCTGACTTCTCCCGCAGAAGCTTTGAGCGACGAAACGAAAACCCTTTCCGCCCAGGGGCTGGCTTTCATATTATCCACCAGCTTCAGGTAAGAGTCTTTTGCGGCGCAGCTCATCTGGAATTCTATTTTTTTCGAGGAAAAGTCTATCCTTGTATTGCCTATTTTCACATCTCCGCCGAATCCGCCCGCGTTTTTAAAAAGGCTTTCCATTATGGCCCGTTCGCTTGTTTTAGTTTTTTTCAGGCTTTGCGTCACGGCTTCCTTGAATTTTAAAGTTTTTTCCTTCATCTCCTGCGTAAAAGCGATTTCGATAGTATCCGAAAAAGACGTTTCGCCGTCGTAAAAAAAGCCCTTTTTCAACATGGTTTCAAAAGTATCAAAATCGTTTATTACGATCCGGGTGTTTTTAAGCTCGCGTTCTTTTGAAGCCAGCCGGTCCTGCAATTCGGTTATCCTTTCGTTGGCCTGCGTATAAGCCGAAGAATAAGAAAAATAGCTGTACGCTATATAAGCCAGGTATAATAAAGGCAGCGATAAAATAAACGCTCTGGCGATTATAAAACTTTGAGAGTACTTTAGCGCCGAATCGCGTTCGACGAAAAAATTCATATTTATTTTTTTATCCATGAAGCTTGCGCTCCTTCATTGCGTATAACGGCAAAAATTGTATTTTATCCTTATCGGATGCGTAAACTGCCTCCAGCGAAAGAAAGTTAGACAAGAAAAAATCGAGCCCTCCGGTTTTACACATGCCGCCGCTTAAATAAGCTTTGGAAATCCTTATCTGCGGAAATTTAGACGCGAAAAATTCGAAAGTAAGGTGTATTTCTTTTAAAAAATTGTCTCTCACGGGCGATTTTTTACTTTCAAAAGCTTCCAGCATCGAAATATCCGCTTTATCGGGGAAAGGTTTCATAGAAATCAGATCCATGGTATTTTTCTCTTTTTCTTTTATGCCGGCTTCGAAGTCCTCCGGCGTTTCGTCGGATTTTCTCTCTCTGGCGGCGGGCGATTTTATTTCGTTTTCAAAATGCCGGCCGGCCGTTTCTATAATCCTGACATAAACCGGCTGATAATTTTTGAAAAAATAGACCGTGCAAACTTCATAGCCGATATTTAACAGAGCGAAATCCCCGGCGGCCAGCATGCCGGATGCCGAAAGATAATTGTAAACCGCATGGCTTGAAAGCTCGATAGAGTTAATTATAATTCCGTTTTCGGCGAAAATATCCGTGATTTTATTGAGTATTTCATATTTGACCAGGCAAAGATACGCGCTTATATGCTGCTTTTTATCTTCGCCGGTTTCTACCGACGTTATATGGGCGTCTATTTTCGCGCCCGAATAAACTTCTTCTCTGATTTGATCTTTTGAGCGCCATATCACGTAATCTTTATTAACGTCAGCCTGCGGCTCGTCGTTGACTATTTTAACGAAGAGCTGGCGGGCCCACTGGTCTGGAAGCACCAGATCGCATTCGGATATCCGGGCTTCTTTTTTTACGCGTTTAAGCGTATGCGACAACTTTTTCCCGTCGACGAAAGGGAGCGTGAAAGTGCCGCCCACGCAATTTACTGGCAGGACGAAATCGTATGCCTTATTTTTATTCAGCGCCTTGACGCTGTATCCGCCGATATCTATAACAGCCACTTGTGCACCCGCTTTTTTAAAATTTCTTTGTTTTG
>JAKPTH010000398.1 GCA_029571125.1 bacterium | reverse complement strand
TTTACGGTTGCAGCGCCTTTCTTTCAGACGAAAAATTCAACTACGGAAATATTCACGAACAAACTTTTAAAGAAATATGGGAAGGCGAAAAAAGAATTAAAAATATCCAATACATTCAAAACGAGCTTTGCATAGAAAATTGCAGGGTAAACTGCCGCATGGACGAGATAAACAGATATCTCTGGGAACTGGTAAATCCGTCCGAACATGTAAATTTCATATAAAGTGAATATTCATATAATGAAAATTAATTTTAGGATTGATTACGAAAATGAAAATAACTAATAAAATTTTATCAAAATTAAGCGAACTGGAGATCGCGGTAAAGGAACTCAAGGCGGCTAATAAAAAAATAGTCCTCTGCCACGGACATTTTAACGTTATCCACACCGGCCACCTGCGGTTTCTCGAATTCGCCCGCAAGCAGGGAAGCTGCCTGATAGTGGCTTTATCCGGCAACTCGCGAATCAGCGAAGAGGTGCGGGATAAATTTTTCGATGAAAAAGACCGCGCCCACGGCGTTGCCGCACTTCAATACGTTGACAAGGTATTTATTTTTAACGAAAACTCTCTGGAAGAAATAATATCGCTCGTAAAACCTTCCGCCTATGTTTACGGCGAAGAATACTCGAAAAAAACAGAGCTTATAATAAAGGAAATAGAAATAGTCGAAAAAAACGGCGGAAAAGTCGTATTCAGTTCGGGCGATATTCATTACGCCCCCACGGACTTTCTGGATAAAGAACTCAGCGAAATCAGAAGCGAAAGGCTGGAAAGGTTCCGCGCCGCGCTTAAAAAGCAGAAAATATCATGCGACCAGCTCCTTTCTCATTGCGATAATTTCAAAAACAAGCATCTTCTGGTAATAGGAGACACGATCGTCGATCAATACGTTGTCTGCGACGCGCTCGGTATGAGTTCTGAAGCACCAGTGCTGGTAGTACGCGAACTCGAGCATAAGGAATTCGTCGGCGGCGCCGCCATAGTTTCAAGACATGTGAGGGCTCTCGGCTCCAAATGCACTTTCATTTCGCTTATAGGTTCGGACGAGCCCGGTGAAATCGTTAAAAACGAGCTTAATAAAGAAGATGTCGAGCACAGGCTTATAATCGACGAAGACAGGCCGACAACGTTTAAAATAAGATACATGGTTTCAACGCAAAAAATACTACGCGTATCGCGTCTCAAAGACCACCACTTGAACGCTAAAATGGAAGAGCGTGTTCTCGAACATCTTAACGCTGAAGCCGGAAATATCGACGGAATAATCGTAAGCGATTTCTGCTACGGCGTCATAACCCCAAAAATACTGGATCATATCTCAAAACTGTCGAAAAAATATAAGATAAAGCTTTTCGGCGACGTACAGAGCAGCAGCCAGATAGGCAACGCCGCAAAGTTTAAAAACTATTACCTTATAAAGCCTACCGAAAAAGAAGCGCGAATCGCGCTCGACGACAAATACAGCGGCCTCGAGCTTCTCGGCAACAACCTTTTAAAAGCCACAGGTTCTCAAAACTTGATACTTTCTCTTGGTCCGGAAGGGTTCATAGCGTTCAAAACTACCGACAATAAACTGTTCGTTAAAGCCCAGCATTTTCCGGCGTTAAATCCTTCGCCGGTAGACGTCGTAGGCGCGGGCGATTCGCTTTTAACGGCGCTATCGGTTGCAAGCTGCGCCGGCGCCGACATCATGGAGGCTTCGGCGATAGGATCTCTGGTAGCTTCGATAGCGGTCGGAAAAGTAGGTAACATTCCCGTAAAAATTAAAGAAGTCAAGGATGCGTTAAAGTCGATATGAAAATGATTGCAAAACTATGCGATGAAGATTTAATAAAAAAGGCGGCTTTTATAAGAAAAGAAATCGTAGAAGTCTGCGTAAAAAACGGCGCAGGGCACATCGCCCCTTCTTTATCATGCGTCGAAATACTCACGGCGCTTTATTATAACTTAATGGACATCTCGAACGATCCGCAATGGGAAAACCGCGACAGGATGATTTTTTCAAAAGCCCATGGCTGCTACGGCCTTTATGCGGCGCTCTGCGATATCGGTTATATATCACGCGGCGACTGGGAAAACTTTTATAAAGGCAGCTTCTTATCCGGCTGTATCGAAAAAAGCCCGGAACACGGCATCGAAGCGAGCTGCGGCTCTCTCGGCCACGGGCTTCCTCTCGCCGCGGGAATCGCTTTCGGCGCAAAACTTCAAAACAAAAATTACAAAACATATTGTATTATCGGCGACGGCGAAATGCAGGAAGGATCGAACTGGGAAGCCCTTCAATTCGCCGCGCGGCACGGACTTTCCAATTTAATCGTGATAATCGACAATAATTCACTTCAGGCAATGGATTTTTTAGAAAACATATTGACGGTAGAAGGCCGAAAAGACGACCTGGAAGTTAAACTGAAGGCGTTCGGATGCTCGACCGAAACATGCGACGGCCATAATATTTCACAAGTAAGAAAAACGCTCGCAAAGCTTTGCGGGCCAAACTCCCGTTCTAATGCGCCGCGGGCTCTTGTCGCAAAAACAGTAAAAGGCTACGGCTTAAAATGTATGGAAAACGTTCCTAAATTTCATTTCAGAATCCCTACGGAAGACGAATTAAAGCGAGGAAACAGATATGAATAACCGCTATACGCAGCCGGCTAATTATCGTAAAGACATCGTTAATGAAATAATACCGTACGCAAAAAAAGATAAAAGAATAATGCTTTTAGTCTGTGATATGGGTTTTGGCGCATGCGACAAATTCAAGGAAGAGTTTCCCGATAGAATTTTTAACGTCGGCATCATGGAACAGGCGACGGTCGGAATTGCAGCAGGAATGGCCATGAGCGGCCTTATCCCTATCGTCTATTCGATCGTGAACTTTCTGGCCTTCCGTTCCGTCGAGCAGATAAGAAACGATGTAATATTACAAAATTTGAATGTAAAATTTATCGCTACCGGAGCGAACGACTACTTTAAATTTCTCGGCCAGTCGCATTGCTGCGGCGAAGACGATAAAAAAATCATGGAACTGATAAAAATGAAAGTTTACGATCCTTACCATGACTCAAAAACCGACTTTCCAAAAATGATCGAAGAATGGATTACATCTTCAAAAGCCGGATACATAAGGGTTTAGTATCGGTATAAGCGGTTACTTTTTTTGCTTTTCCTGTTCGTAATCGCTGACATTGATTTTATCTTTCATATATTCAAGCCATACTTCCCTTCGTCTGCGGGCTATGTAGCCACGTTCGACGTCCGGCATTTTTATGTTTTCCTGAGACCATCTGATATTCTGAGGGTCAAAATCCTCGAATAAAAGATTATTTTCAACGCAATAACGGTATAAGTCCGTACCCGGAAGCGGATTTACTATAGATATGGAAATCCTGTCAAAACCGAAAGTTTTAACCAGCGCTAAAGTTTTATCAATATGCGATTTAGTTTCGCCCGGAAAACCAACCATAAAAGAGCCTTCCGCCAGCATTGCGCATTCGTGGATTTTTTTCACCAGCTGAGGAACTTTTGAAATGTTAACTTTTTTATCAATATGCTCTTTTTGAACTTCTTCGTTTGGACTTTCAACAGCCAAAAATATCTTTTTAAATCCGGCTTTCGCCAGCAATTCAATAATTTCATCATCCAGCGAATTGACTTCGGAACCGCTAGTAATTTCGAATGTGATGCCTGTAAAATTTTCAATCAGGCTATTCAATAATTCTTTTACCCTGGTCTTGTTTATAAAAAAATTATCATCCCAGAAATATATTCTGTTTAAATTATATTTTTCTTTATAGACTTTAATTTCCCTGATAACATCTTTAATCTCGCGGGCTCTGAATTTTCTTCCGGACATGAATGCAGAAGTGCAAAAATAACAGTTGTGAGGACATCCCCGCGAAGTGATAACGACCATAAATTTTTTATCTCCGCCGTCAGAGTTGACTTCGTAATCACACATTCCGGCATTCCAATATTTTTCGAGTTTAAAAAGATGCCACGCAGGATCGCCTGACAATTTAAAATCCGGAAAATCAAGGACGGGATTTATATAAATATCGCGGCCGTTTTTAAGCACGATTCCATTGACGTCAGCCAGATTGCCATCGGAATTGATTGTTTCGACAAGGCGAATAATAGAATTATCGGCTTCGCCGCGAAGGATATAATCGATATTGTCGTCCAGAATCATCTCGGGCATGCCGGTCGGATGCTGCCCGCCGGCAACGACATGGATATCCGAAAACGCTTCTTTCGCGAGCCTGCATATTGATGCAACTTCACGGCTGCGATTGGAAATAATGCAGCTGACGCCAATCATATCCGGCTTGCTTTCTATCATCCTGCGATTAATTTCACTATCCGTCAAACCGTAAAGTATTGTATTACCGTCAACCGCCATTTCATTATCGAAACCTTCTATAAGCACGTCCAGGATTTCAACTTCGAAACCATTTGCCGTAAGGCTGGAAGCCAGATAAGCCAGTCCCAGCGAAGGAATAGCCAGTTTTCTTTCACGCGAACCCTCGCTGGTTATAGTAATTTTGCCATGTGGAGAAATTAAAAGAACTTTTTTAATTTTCGGCCTCAAATTTTTATTAAATTTAATAATCAATCACAGCCTCCGTTTTTTATCAGCCATTCTTCATAAAACCGGCTCAATTTTTGAAAATCCGCAAAAGTTTGAAACGAACATCCGGCCTCTGAAACTACTAACCCATTATAGCCCGATTTTTTAATTAAATCAAGCATATATATTCCATGCTCATAATTTTGATAAATATGCGTATGCCAATTCCGGGTTCCAAAACTATAGCCGGTAAGATGTATATGCGTTGCCTCGCGCATGGCATTGACAAACTCAGCCTCATTCACTCCGGCTACTTCAATTTGAAGGTGTTCGACGTCGAGGCAGCGGCCGAATCCAAACCGCCTCATAAATTTTGCCGAGTCATGAACGGAACCGAGATTTTCAACGCAAAGTTTTACCTGTAAATTCTTTAACCGCTCGATGATCATCAACCATTCGTCTTCCCAGAAAATATCATGGAAAGTAACGGCTTCGGCATTGGTTCCATAAACGAATTCGGCGAGCGCGTCCGGTGAAAAATCGTCGTTTGGCGCATGGACGGCATACCTGAAATCATAGTCTTTACAAACATCAATAAGTACGCTTCGCTTCGTTAGCAGCTGCTTGGATAAAAATATTTCTACGGCTTTTATTCCAGCCTTTTGGATATTCGAAAGTATTCCGGCATCAGGAGCGCATTTAGCGGCTATTACAAAACTCATCTCACACCTAAATAAAATTAATATGCATTGGCGGCTCGCCTGCATTTTCGGTCAGCTTTATATTTCCATTTTTAAGTTCCCACAAATATTCATTGACCTTGTGCTGAAGGCACAATGTACCGCAATCGCTATGCGCATTAAATTTATCGGAAGTAAGATAATCTATTATCTGCCAATACCTGTCGCTTTGCCATATTTCTTTAAAAGATTTTTCGGCTATATTGCCCATATGAAATTTATCCTTATATCTGTCATGAAAAAAGAAACCGCAGGGCGTAACAATTCCGGCTCCGGAAAGTTGAAGCATAAAAGGAATAGCATAGCATTTCGAGTATGATCTTTTTCCTCCGCTTAAAATTTTTGACCATTTAGCTTTCACAAGATAATCTTTAGTCGATATTTTTTCCGCTTCTTTTAAGGTACCGATCAATTTTTCATATTTTTCGTACTGCACGCCGATCGTCCCCAGTTCATCGTCAGAACAATGTTTTATAACGAGATAATCAGCTCCGAGCTCTTTACCCAGACGCGCAAGCGGCAAAACGTCTTCTCCGTAATCAGGCAGCAGAACCATCTGTAACCCTATGGTAACGGCAAGATTTTTATTTTTTTTTATTTCAGCCGCTTTTTTTATAGTTTTAATAACCTTGTAAAACGCTTCTTCTTTCACACCGTGTATTCTGGCATATCTATCCGGCGTTCCGGCCGATATGTTAAACCGCAAATAAGTCAGAGACGGTAAAATGTCATCCAAGCGATCGTCTTTAAGCATATAACCGTTAGTGCCAACCGCCATATCTATTCCGTTAGCCTTACCTCTGAGTACGGCGTCGTAGAAATAGGGTGATAACGTGCTTTCACCGTCGCCAAGAATGCTGATACCGCGAATCCCGATTTCAGCCGCATCATCTAGGAATCTAAATATATGATCGCGCTTTAAAACATGGCCTGTATTCGCTTGAAATTTACCGCAACAAAACTCGCATTTATAAGAACACGCCTTTGTAAGACCTATATCTACGGTTATAGGAGCGATTCTTTCACCCCGGAGCCATGCTTCGACTCTGTCTTTATGCCATGAAATTTTCTGACCGTCTAAAATAATTTTGTTATCGGCTTCAACCGCCATTCTTCCTCCATACTGTGCTGATCAAAAGCATATGCAGTGACTTGCTCTCGTTTTTATTTCGAGCCTGCCGGAAAATGCTCGCAAATTTTTTTTATCATGTTATCCATTAAGATTTCATATGTAAGAACTTTTTTTATTTTATCAGCACCCTTTTCAACGATTTGATTTCTAGCGGATTCATCGGCCAAAAAACGATCTATTTTTTTATAAAGATCTTCTTTGCTATAAAAAAACAATATTTCATCATTTTCGCTCATATACCTTCTTATATTGCAAAAATCGTGTTCTTCAGGAATTCCGTTTCCTATGTAAAGGCAACCGCTCAATGTCGCTTCATAAACACGCGGATGAAGGCTTACGATCATGTTTATGCCGACCGATATTTTAGTGGCATTAAGAATCCTTGACATCGTTTCGCCGTTGGCGGCCACACCCATAGCGTATTTTTTCAATACAGGGTGATTGACCCAGGTTTTTCCCCATATTTTCATATTGTAGCCTTTTTCGTGAAGCCACATGACCGGAACCGTTTTATAAATATTTAATAACACGTGAATTCTATAGTTTTCAATTAATTGGTTTAATATGCTTTCTTCAATGGAAATTTGTTTTTTAGAAAAAAAATCAAGAAATGCGCCTTTAATATCGGAAACTTTGAAATAATGTTTTTTTTCAAAATAGACATCATCATATATAATATTTGTAATACTTCTCAACGCTTTTTTTATATGATCCGGAATGGAATTTCTATAAACTGAAAAAAGCATTTCCAGAGCGTCTTCTATATATCCGGCATTAGATATAATACAAATATCGGCGCAATATTTTTCGATTTCGTCTTCGGTAAGTTCATATTTTTTATAAATTTGAGGATTAGACATTATAGGGCCGTCAATAAGATGTTTTTCAGGATACCCGAACGAATTAAATTCTTCGCTTGTCATAAAAATATTCATAACAAAATCATAACGGCCTACTTTTTTTGCCGCTTCGGCGGAAAAAAGGCTTGGCATAAAGTCCTGTACCCAGCATACATAAGGTATGTTTTCGGGTATCGACGGATATTCCCAGCGAAAATGATCGATAACGAAAATGATATCGGGTTTAAAGGAATTTATAAAATGATTAAAGCATTCTTCGCTCGCTGACCAGCTTATATCAGACTGCTCAATCAAGACATCGGCTTTGACTCCTAAATTTTGGCAGGCCATTATACAGTCTCTGGTATAAAATTTTAATGCCGTCGTAAAACGGCTTGTAAAAAATCCGATCTTCAATGTACCGTTTTTATATTTTTCCTCAATAGAAGACGGGTTAAAACCCTTATAATATGATATCATTTCTTTTTTTGCCGTTACTTTAGCATTATTTCTAATTAAAAAAATCCGATCCAGACAAATGCCCACATCGGAAAATTTTCTTACCGGTGAATTGAAGATCATTGATGGAATATAAGATTGAGGGTTAATAAAATATTCGTTAAGCTCTTGCTGACCAAACAGGAACTGAATTCTTTCGAACTTTAAAACCCTTGTAAAATCGCATACTTGAAGATGCTCGATAAATTCGTCATAATCGGAATAATAAAGGTACAGCGGTCTCTTTTCCCACATAATACTCTGGTGAGAAGTTTTTTCAAGCATAGACAATATAAAATTCACATCATATACTTCATTAAAGATTAAAACGGCGCCCTCAAGATTGGACGAATTAAGCTTATCGGAATTGATTTTAACCGTATAGCCGCTATCAAAACTTTCATCACGGCCATCCAGCAAAAAGTATTTATAATTAAATATTTTGTGGTTATTGTTATAAGATAAGAATTTTAATTTCAATTCAGAAAAGTCCGAATTTTTTTTCATCGATATGCCGAAATAATTTTTTAAAACCTGAATGTTTTTTTCAAAATTATCCTTGAAATAATCCTTGAAAGGCTCATAATAAATTTTAACGATAAAATTTATTATTTCATCTTTTTTAAAACCTTCGTTAAGTAGTAACGTTAAAATTTCGAGTGACTGCTGATAATTTTTTCTTGAATTTGCAAGAACGGCAATTTCAAAAAGATTATTAAGAAGATCATCGTTTTTTTCTTCACAACCGCCATCAGACAAACTTATTATTAGCTTATCGACATCTTTAATAAGATATTTTTTTTTTATTTCTTTAATCAGCGTTTCCAATAAATCCAATTTTTTCTCCATATTTTATTACTATAATACTTGAAACCGGAAGTACTATTTTTTTTGAGCGACAAAAATTACGCTTCGCGCTCCGTTAGGCATCGTATATGAAGCTTCTATAGCTTCGATAATCCGGTTTAAATCGATTTCGTCATCCGAATAGATCGGCGTGTTCGGAATAATTTTCAGGACATTCAGGCCGCTTTGACGAAGAATTTCCACGATATCTCCCAACGAATGTTCAAACTCGGCGAAATGAATTTCGAACGGCGTTTTAATAATGCCGCTTTCATAAAATTTATAACATGTCGTACTTAATTTATGATCTTTTTTATAGTCGTAATTTATTTCATAATCAAACATGCTGTTTTCATATTTTACGGACAGAGCATGTTCGAACTCTGCGCGGGTAACGATATTAAAAATTACGTATCCTTTAGTATATAAGCAATTCGATATATTACTAAAAACGAAACTTCTATTTTCCGGCTTGATATATGAGAGGGTATTAATCATCGATATTAAATTAAATTGCTCGGTAATGCAGTTTGAAACGCATATATCGTTTTTTAAAAATTTTATTTTCGGCGTTACGCTGGTAAGAGAATTTTTCGCAAGTTTTAAAGGCCTGTCAGCGCTGCCTAAAAATGTATTTCTCGCATTTATACTGTTTTTAAACAGAGCGAGTTTATTGCGCGCAACCAGCAGCATATTATCGGAATAATCTATTCCGGCGACATTATACCCGCAATTAGCCATATAAAAACATAGATCGCCTGTTCCACAGCCGATATCAAGCAATTTGTTGCCGGAAATTTCAAGCTGCTTAATATATTTATGCAACAAAACAAATTCATCGTTTTCGAGCGGAGACGGCCTGTCAAAAAACGTATCATGATAAGCCGCCATGGCTTGAAATCCATCATAGTTATTTATTGAGTTAAAGTCCAAGTTAATTATTCTCCTTTAACACCGAAAAAATATTTTCATTGTTCAAATTGGAAAAGATATTTTCAATATTAACGTTCATATCTTTAAGGCTTTCCTTAATAGCGCTCATTATGGTATCGCTTTCTTCAAGAGTGAGCGAATAGCTTTTAAGATTTTGCGGTTTGGTTTCGTTTATTATTAATCCGTCGCTTTTTTTAGACGCCGTCTTCGCTTCGGCCGCATTTTTATTTTTTTTAAGCTCTTCGTTTTTTAGCCCGCCGGAAATATTTTCAATAAGCGGATTGTTAATTTTCATATTAGCCCCCCAAAAGGTATTTTTGTATAGTTAAACCAACAGTTTAAAGTTTGTCTGATAATTTTTGTTGGCGTTATATTTTTTTCCTATTTCTCGGGTAACTTTTAAATTGCTTATCTTATTTTTTATATCTTTCGCATTTTGAGTAAGTATTTCGTTTATCTTAGCATCGTTTTCTTTTATTTGATTTATATTTTTTTTAACGCTTTCTTTAATCGAATTTATTTCGCCGGCGTTTTGAGCATATTCAGGCTTCAAAAAGCGGAGACCGCCCTCCGCAATCCCTTCTTGCTTAAACAACTGCTTAAGCAAATCGCCGGTTTCTTCGAATAAATTTTGCGTCGCGAGCAGCAGCGAGTCACGCTCCTCAACCAGCATCGACGCTGATTTTAAGTCATCCTGCTTTAAAAGAGAAAAAATCTTTAAAGTTACCTCTAAAGATTGAGAGTAAATGTCGTTGATTTTTTCATATTTTTTTCTTATTTTTTTTAAAATGTCTTCGCTCAACATGCGAGATCCAGCCTTTCGTTCGCTTTGGGAGCGTTCGCCGGCTGCAGCTGCGGCGGTTTTTTAACCGTCTCTAAAGGCGCCTGCTGCGATTGGGGCGCCGCGGTTTGCTTGTTTGCAATCGCATACCAGCTTTCTCTGAGCATGCTTAAAATTCGAATGACATGTTCGAGTTTAGCGACATCTTCGTTAGCGTTAGCGTCTATAAGATAAGTGTACATGAAATCATATAATTTATCAAGATTTGTAGATATTTCTCCGCCCTTTTCAAAATTCAAAGATATTCTGAGTTCGTTAATTATTTTTTCGGTTTTAACGATGTTAACGGTTTTCTTTTCGATATTTTTTTCTTTGATTCCGGCCAGAGCAAAATTAGCGAATTTTATTGCTCCGTCATATAACATACAAACCAGCTGAATGGGTGATGCCGTTTTAACCTGGGCTTCGAGGTATTTATTCTGTTGTTGAAGGTTCAAATTAGATGTCATATATACACACCCTCGCTTTATTCTTAATATTCAACTATGCGCTAAGCTGAGCCAATTGTTGAGACAAAGCTTCGCCCTGCCGTTTGATCTGTCCGATCATCACTTCCATCGAGTTGAACTTTTCGTACAGCCCCTTCTCGATCGTCGTCATACGCGAATTCCAATCGAGGATGCTGGTGGTCACTCTCTGAAGTTCCTTGTTGGTTACTTCGATGACTTTATTTAAAGTTCCATCCACTTTTGTAAGCGATTCCAGATAATTGCTGAAGTTATAAGCGACACCGTCGGTATAATTATTACTGGAATCCGGATCGTAAGCGAATAATTTTCGAACATCGGAAGAATTGGAGGCCAAAGCGCTTTCAAGCTTTGCGCTGTCGATTTCGAGTTTACCTATATAATCATCCGTAAACACCATGCCGAGAGCGCCGGTCGTAATACCTATATCGGACAAACTTTTTATGTTCGTACCGTTTTCAACATATTTGTTAACGGATTTTTTAATTCCGTCGAGTATGTCGCGCAGGCTGCTGTCTTTGTATAGCGGCCCTTCTTCGTCTTTTAATTGCTTATCGATTTCAACGAGTATTTCGTTATAGGATTTCACGAATTTTTCAATATTTTCCTTGGCCGTATTCGCGTCGTTTGAAACGCCTAAAGTCGTTGAGGAGGTTGTTACGGAACTCAGCGTGAAGCTTATATCCTTGAATTTGTCCGTAATAGTATTGGTATTGCTGTAATAAGTGATGCCGTTAACTTTATATTCAGCATTGGAGCCTATGGTTTGATTAGTTTCAGATGAAGATAAGTTTAGCGCCTGCGTTAAATTTCCATCCACATCGCTAAGCGAAATATTCGGGTCGCTGTTTGCCGAAGGTTTTATATAAAACTTACCTGAACCGGAATCAAAACTGGCCGTTACGTTCAATCCCGAAGCATTGATAGAATCGATAAAATCCTGAACCGTATCTCCCGCTTGATACTGAATATCTTTAGAAACTCCGCCCTGCGTTATTCTCATTGTAGCCGGCATCGTTAATGCCGTTTTAAGATTGACATTACCGATTAAGCTGTCGGTCGACAGTATTGAACCGGCAGTCGCGGAAATCGAAGAACCGCTCTTGACCCCTATTAGGCCGGTAAGTTCTAAAAAGTTAGACCCTCCGGCCACTTCTTCGACTTTTATATATGAAGCGCCGGTATTTTTAGCGCTTAGTTTAATCTTATCGGTGGACGCGTCAAACGTTGCCGTAACTCCTGCGTTCGAAGCGGTAATTCTATTAAGCACGTCGTTTATAGAATCTGAACC
>JAKPTH010000375.1 GCA_029571125.1 bacterium | reverse complement strand
GTGGTTTTGCCGCAGCCCGAATCGCCGGTAACGACCAAAAAAAGACGCTCCGCGGCGGCTGTTTTTAAGCGCCCCTGCAGTTCTTTGAAATGCGGCCCTATATAAAGAGAGTTCTCTGAAATATCTTTTGAAAAAGGGGCCTTGCTCATATTGAAGAATGCTTTATACATTTTTTTCCTCCTTCGTATTCGCGAATGATAAAATGTAGCCTGCCTGCCCCGCCGTCTGGCATTTTCGGCGGCATAAATTTCGAGAAGCCGCGACCGGCCTATCTCAATCAGATTGCTTGTTTTAACCGCGCTGCCGCAATATTCACCGATAACTATCGGCTCCGCCATTTTGAGTTTGTTGCCGTGATGCCATATTTCTATTCTGGAAAGATCGAACGGATCGAAACGCAGATCAACCTTTTTGCCGCACAACTCCAGGCCGGCCTCATACAACACGCCGGCGAGCGATATACAGCCCGTTCCGTCGACTTTGCGCGTTTCTTCGTGCAGAAAAGCGTCGAAACACTCTTCGGCGGACGCCATCCTCAGATGCCTCGCGTCGCTTTGAAACCGCTCCATCGGCGTTTCGCCGTCCAGCGAAGAATGCGGCTTTTGTTGATAGCCCTCTTCAAGCCAGCTCCTGTATTTGCGGTTTAATTCGGCGAGCGTAAGCGCCGGCTCCAGCGATAATTCCTGGAAGAATTCCTCGACCGTCGCGTTGTATCGCTCGATCTTTCCTTTTGATTCCGGAGAATATGCCCTGGCGTTCATGTAGCGTATATTCAACCGCGAGCATGCGACCCGGAACCAGCGCGAAGTATACTGCCGGCCATTATCGACGTACAAGTCGTCGGGCTTGCCGAACTTGATTATCGCCTTCCGGAAGCAATCTTCGAGTATCGGCAGCCGCTGGTTGTCGTAAAACTCGCTGTGAGTTATCACGCGCGTCGCATCGTCAATGAAACTGGCAAGATATGTGCGCTTTCTCCCGCCGAATCCGTCCGGAATATAAGGCCCGTACTTGATGTCGGACTGCCACAAACTATTGCGCCCGCGCCGCGCGAAACGCCTCGCAGCGGCCTTGCCGCTGAAGCGGCTGCGCAGCAGCTCGCTTCGGGTATAACCCAGTTTCGATAAAATATGAGACAGCGTCGAACGCGATACTTCGCCCGCAGTAATCGTCCCTTCTTTTTCCATGATCGTAATAATACGCCTGACGCTGCGTTCCGGCAATTCCCGCTTTAACTGTATTGCCGCTTCAAGAACTTTTTCCGGCATGGCTTTTAAGTATCCTTTAAGTTTCGTTTTAGGAAGAAGCCCTTCAAACCCGAACTTGTTGTATGCCGCCACATAGCGGCGCAAAGTGCGCTCGGATATTTCATGCGTTTCCATGATCTCCGAACGCAGCCGGCGCCTCTCGCAAGGCGTCAGACCCTGAGCCAATAACGGCGCTATTATCTCGAACTTCTCAACTCCATCCTCATTTTTGCTTAACATAACATTGATACCTCCCGTTTTTAAGATGATCGCATTATACACGAGAGGGTTTTCGGACAAAAGGCGAACTATATGGTCGCGAACAAAATGAAATTTCGCCGGCCGAAAGTTCGCCTCTCAAACTCAAATATATCCGCTGGAATATCTTGATAATATAATATTAACTGAGCCTATCAGGCTTTCGCATAAAGCCGGCCCCAACGGTTCCGTGAGTATTTTCAGGCGCTCGATAAGACTCAAAGTGATCAATTTAATCATGCTGATACTGCGGTCGTATCGGTCGTATAATATTTTTTGAAGTTGGTTAACCGCAGTTGCGCCGCGGTTTTTGAACTGTTCTTTCCAGCCGCTGATCGTTTTGTCTTCCGCCGGACAATCACTATGTTTTAATCCGCCGTTTTCTTCAAAACTCAATATTGCCGACTCAATAACACTTGCAGCGTAGCGTTTATAGGGCATGATGAAATGAGGCAACATGGCATGTGTTCGGCCACAAGCTTTTTCGATGCATCGGGTTTGCATTATAGGTATTTTCAGATTGGAACCGTCGCTTTCTATGACGGTTCTTGAATAATAAGAGTTAACGACAAGTTTTCCGCCGCATTTCGGACATGATAACGCGCCGGATTTCATTTCGGACCTCAGTCTGGAAAAAAATATTCACTTTTTTCCATGTATATCTTGCTATTTTCGCAAAAATTTACTATATTCATGTTGTATAATATTGTTTTGGGCCGTGATAGCATTTATTTGTTAAATCACGGCCCCGTTTTTTCTCTTTTTAATCAGTATAGCAAATTTGAGCAAATTAATGACAGAAACACAAAACGCGCATCCCACTGTGGGATGCGCGTTCATGCGCAAGGAAACAATGACTTTTTAACTGTTTTAAAGCCCCCTCACCCGCGTCGACCCGTTCGCTTCCGCTCACGGGTACCCCGCGCGACCTCGCCCGCCGGTAGAGGTTGGCTTACATCTGTCTAAACTTTAATCATATCAACCGAAAACGGACAGTCTGCGTTGCCAAAACCCGGCCATTTTTAGTTGGAAATAACAGGATTGTAAGCTATAAGCAATCGACTGATTATAGTTTGCGCCAAGCTGAAGCCCTACTTTTTTAGTATCGTCAGTTGATAAAGTTGCGGTATCGTTCGTAGACGTAACATAATAAACAGCCGCTGTAGTCGAAGAACCTGCTCCAACGCCCGTAAACACGGTTCCGCCATACGCTTCGTTAAACATACTGGTGCCGACCTTAATTCCATACATCGGCGAACCCGCATCCTGCATTGTAAGAATATTTCCACTGCCGGTAAGCTGTATTCCGTTAATTATTCCGGTAGCGTTGCTTCCGACTTTAGCATATGTGCTTGGAATGCTTGCGCCAGCCGAACCTACGAACCCGAGCGAAGACCATATCCCCGTATCTCCGCCTACGTTTATAGTTGCCGCCGTACCAACAAGAGAATAACCTACGGCGCTTCCATTAAGCGTACTAAAACTCGCCGTCCCGTTAATTCCGCGGGCGACATTCTGAGCGTCCTGATCTATAACACCGGAAACAAGACCCAATTGATTGTTGTTTCCGCCTAACTGTATCGCAATAACGTTGGTTTTACTGTTGGCCTGATTTATTTTTGATATTATCGTATTTACAGTATCCGATGACGCGATTTGCACATCAACGCCGTTAATATTGATAGTGTTCTGAATTCCGATAGTTCCTGCTATCGGCGGAATCGAAGCGCTCGCCACCGCCG
>JAKPTH010000371.1 GCA_029571125.1 bacterium | reverse complement strand
TGACCATTTTTTTATACGACTCTTTGATTTTTTCTATGCTGTCGGAAGGCTGGCAGCCCAGCACAGCATAATAGGATTCCGCGCCGGCCTTCGCCGGAGAGGCCGAAGAGCCTTCGCGATAGCCGCTTTCAAAACCGTCGCGGCCGCCCGACGAACTTTGCCCCGAACTATAGCGGGTTTTGTAAGATTCATATTCGTAATCGCTTATTCTGAAAATATTTTTAGCGCTTATGATAAGGCGTTCCTCGTTTGGATGAAATTCTCCGTCGGAGTAAGCGAGATGTACCAGCAGGCCGAACATGGTCATTAAAACATTGCGCTCGTTTTTGAAAATCGAATAAAACTGCGAGGCTAGGCCGTCGAATGAATAGCCGGAATCCTTTGCCGCGTTGAATATTTTAATCGCCATATCGCGCTTTTCCGAGGAAAGCTGAAGGTCTTTTTTAATAAAATCGTCAACCAGCGTTATTTCTTCTCGCGAAACGACTCCGTCCGCCTTGGCCATGAGCGCGAGAAGCGAAAAAACGACAAGAAAAAATATTTCCTGCGACTGCTCTGTATTAAAATCCTCGCCCGCGCGGTTTTCTACACGCCCGCCATAACCCGCTTCCGAATCCGGCCTTGCGGCGTATCCGTCGTAAACGAAAGCCGTGCGGCAATTCGGGCATATCCATCGCCCGCGCCCGCCGACAATCACGTCGGCGCCGCAGCCGGGGCATTCCGCCGCGCTGCGGCCGTTTTCGGCAGTGCCGCTTTCGCTGATGGCGTTTCCGAATACGGCGCCTATTATTCCGCCGATCGGGCCGCCGATCATCAGGCCGAAAAGGCCGCCCAGAATAGCTCCGCCTCCGCCCATTAAAACGCCTCCATACGCAGCAATATTACATTTTTAAAATATTCTATTATTTTTTCGCCGCAGGCGAGCACCGCCGGAGTGATGTTTTTAATATAATCGGGAGAGTAATCATACTCTATGCTTCCGGGTTTTATGCCCACGAAGACGTTTTGGGCCGAGGGTATTTTGTGCTTGAAAATTTCGATAAGCAGGTTTATCGACATCGAGTGCGTTGAAATGGCGGCTTTAGAGTGGGCAAGCGAGTCTTCGTAGAAAAGGCGCGCCTCTCCCGGCGCGGCAGCGGCGTCGTCGAAGTTGGCGCAGTCTATATAAAAAATGACTTCAGGCTTGAAATCTATTATTTCGTCCACGAAATTTTCGGGAGTGGTGGCCGCCGCGATCGTCATGATTTCTTTCGTACCCGCCGCGGATTTGAATTTTAATGAATTTCTGTAATTTTCAGGGCCCAGCCGGCTTTCTATGACCGAACTTATAATGTGCGCCCCTATTGCGTCGTCGCATCTATTGAAGTTTCCGATGCCCATAAAGACGATTTTCGATGATTTGCCGACGGTTTCGGTCATTAAGGCGAAAATCCCGTCAAGCGTTTTAACGTTCGTTTTTTCGTTCAATTGAATCATTCCCGCTTACGTATTTTATGATGACATTATACAAAAATTAAGGATAATTTGCAAGAACTTACTTGAGCAGCACGCTTAATTTTAATTTGCTCGACAGCTGAAGGACGTCGCCGGCGGCGAGCGGATATTCGGTATCCGGCGCGAGCGGAACCGAATTTAGAGCGGCGCCGTTTTTGGCGTCCGGATGGATTTTTACGTAAAAAACGCCGTTTTCCAGTTTGAATATTAAGTGCCGGCGCGAAACAGTATTGAACCTGGCGCAGTCGATGAAATCGAATTTCAAGAGCCGGGTTCCGCATGAGGATGTTTCGCGCTGGGCCTGCGTCAGGCATCTGGCGCAGCGGCCGAAAACGGTTCCGCCTTTTATAATTATCTCGATGCCGTCTTCGGCGGAATATAAAATCAGCTCTGCCGGCGGCGCCGGGGTTTCGCAGGCGGCCGATATGTCCGTGCCGCAGGCGTCGCAAAGCAATGAATATGAAGCGTTTGAAGAGCCGCAGCGGGGGCATGATTTAAATCCGCATTCGCCGCCGGCGCCGGCAGGGGCGGTTCCGGCGATTTCGCCCGCTCCGGTCCGCGCAGAAACGGCCGCAGCCGAACTTATGTCGGAGCCGCATGAAAGGCATATCGCGTCGCCGGCGTCGCATTCCCCGCAACATACCGGGCAGATTTTATGCATGTTCAAAATCGATCCCCCGCTTTTTCATAACTTCGTATAATTTCTCCATGTCGCCGCGCCCCGGTATTCCTATCATGTACAGACTATCTCCGACGATAGAAAACTGCATGCGCCTGCCTTTCCATTCGGCCCTATCGATTCCGCGGCCGTAAACGGCTGACGCTTTTTTTGAAAGCAGCCTTATTTTCTGGTTGTCTGAGCCGCGCCATAAAAGCCTGTCGCCTGCCGATTCTATAAAAGGCTCTGAAATCAATACGTCGATGGACTTCAATATGTCAGGGTACTTTTTTTTGAGTTCGTCGTAAGCGTATCCTGAATAGACCAGTATATCGCCTTTTATGCGCTTTCTCAGAAAACCCGCCAGCTCTAAAAGCGCTCGCGGCTGAGCGAAAGGCTCGCCTCCGGTGATCGTCACTCCGTCCGCCGAATCCAGGTTTTCAAAACTTAAGAGCGCCCGGATGAATTCTTCGTAGTCGAGCCTGTATTCTTCGCCGGCTTCCCAGGTGTCCCGATTGACGCAGCCGGAGCAGCGGATGGGGCAGCCCTGGAACCATATTCCGAGCCGCGTCCCGGCGCCCAGATTATTTATCGGGTAATGAATTTTATTGATGTATATATCCATATTAAACCTTTGACGCTCTTTTTTTATTCAAAGCTTGCGCGCCTTCTTTTCTTCGCCGGCGGATTCGTCCGGCCGGCATTGCCGCCGGTCCGGGGCTTTTATTGTCTTGACTTTGACTTCTCCCGGCTTCATGCGCATTTTATGATCGACTTCGATTCCCTGGCTGGAAAGCTTTTTGAGCATTTCTTCGTAATCGGCGCAAAATTCGGTTTCTGCTTCCATATCTCTGGTGGCATGACGCATAAGGGTTTCGGCGGATTCGCCGCCGCCGGCGAGCCTTACTATCTGCATCTGCAGCATGCGCCCTTGAGAATTGGAAACGACCTGCACCATATAATTTTTCATGGAAGGCTTGCTGATGAACATTTTTTGGTTTTTTACCAGAAGAGTGCCGAATTCTTCTTCCGTTTCGTAGCCCATTTCGCGGAAAGCCGATTTTATTATTTCGCCCATGCGGCTGCCGGCGGCGGCCGCTAATTCTTCTTCTAAAACTGCGGCCGCCGAGGCTTTGATTTTTTCAAGGCGGGGCCGGTCTTCCTCTTCGGCGGCTTTTTTCGCTTCGGCGCTTAAAAGAAAGGCTTTTTGAGGCGCAAGAGATTCGAGTTTACTCTGGATTAAAGTTATTTCCTCTAAAGTTTTAGCGGCCGTCGCTTCATCCTTTAAAAGCCTTTCGCAATAAAGCACGAAGTCCGCGCGGAGGAGTCCGCGTCTTTGAGGGTCTTCCTCCCTGCCGATCGCGTCGTGCCCGGCCAGCAGTTCCTGGACTTTTCTGCCGCCGTTTAAAACCGAGAATTTTGAAATTATTGAAACGGTTTTTTCCAGCATTTCGGATTCGTTTATGTCATCGGAAGCGCTTTTTTTATTTTTTTCGAAAAGATCGCCGGCCGTCTCATATTTTTTTATTTCAACGCCTTTCAAAGATTCATCTATGCTTTCGCGGCGAAGCGACTCGATATATTCGACGGCATGGAGCCGCCTTTTTTTCAGTTCCGTTTCAGCTTCCGCCAGCTCGTCTTCGAAACTGGCAATTTCCCGATAGTTAAAACCCGCGTATTCGATAGCGGGGCAGGCGTTAATTGCGACGGCCGAGATTTCCAGGAGCTTCTTTCCGGCTTCGGCGATTTTTGCGTCGTCGACGTTAATAGCGCAGGATAAATGCGCGGAGGCTATACTCCGCTTTATATTTTCAATATTTTTTACTTTTTCGACGAGCTCGCAGCGAAGCTTTAAAATTTTATGAAAAATATTTTTTTTCATCTCTAAAGCGCTGAAAGCGATTTGCTTCATTTCGGCCAGAAGCGATTCCGCTTCGGCTCTTCTTTTATATATATCGACGCCGTCTATGCCTTGCGAGCGTGCGGCTATTGCTTTTGCCGCGTCGAATAACGCGTCGAAGTTTTCAAGGCAGCAAGCGGTGGGAGCGGCCGTTTTAAAGCCGCCCGCGGAAATTTCTTCGCCGAATGAACTCAGGCGCTCCATAAGAGACGCTATTTCCTCGCGGCAAAGCCACACTGAATTAAGTATGTATTTTAATTCGAATCCTTTCGGACCGCTCATATCTCACCTTTTTGAAGTTAAAGCTCTTTTGAGGCGCGTTTAAACGTTCAGCAGAAGCCTGAACCCGAGGTTGGCGTCGCGGAATGCGGGCTCCAGGTAGTCGCGCCCGCTGCAAGTGCAGTCTGCCGCGTCGTAACTCCAGTCGCCGCCGCGCGCGACCCGCAAATTTCCGTGCCTGGGCCCTTGCGGATTGACCGCTTCGCCGCGCCCGTATGGCGCGTACCAGTCGCCGCACCATTCGCGGACGTTGCCGGCCGTATCGAAAAGGCCGAAGCCGTTAGGGAGCTTCTGGCCGCATATATGGGTTTCCAGGTTGGAGTTTCCCCTGTGCCAGCAGTGATCGCCCGCCAGGGCCGGATCGGCCCCCCAGTAATATTTATCGGCGCAGCCGCCGCGCGCCGCGTATTCCCATTCGGCTTCGCTCGGAAGCCTGAAAATGCCCTCTACCGCATTTATTGCGTTTAACCTGCTTATGAATTCGACGCAGTCGTTCCATGAGATTTTTTCTACCGGATAATCGCCGCCTCTTTTAAAATAAGACGGGTTGGCACCCATGAGCTTTTCCCACTGACGCTGCGTCAGCGGGTATTTCCCGACGTAGAAGGGACGCGTGATAGTGACGCCGTGAACGGGTTTTTCATCGTCGAACCCATCCTCGCAGCCCATTATGAAAGAGCCGGCCGGCACTCTCACCAGCTCTAAAAATACGTTTTCGCCCAGGATGACGCGAAGCGTTGGGGCGGTAAGCGCTTCGCTTTTTCTTTTATAGGCCAGCAGAAGGCCGTTCAGTTCGCTAAGACGGCCGTAAAATTTATGGCTGTATTCGGGCCCGCGCTCGTATAGCTGAAATATCGCCCTGTAAACCGATTCAGGGTCCGCCGCCGGACCGGCCTGGCCGAGATATTTCCGGGCGTTGGCCGCGAATTCTCCCCGGCCCACATTTCTAAAGTAACCGTCGACGTTTTTTTTGAAATCGTTATAAGCTTCTTCCAGAGAAGATTTGCTTATTAGGCAGCCCTGCGGCGTTTCGGCGGCTTCTACGAGCTCGAGCAGGGTATAAGGCCCGCCGTCAGCTATGGCCTTTAATTTTTCGGCCGTTTTTTCGATCGAAGCGTCGTCCGTTTCTCCGCCGGGGCCGAATCCGAAGGCCGCGAATGGCTTTATTATGACGTTGTCTCTTAAAGCATTTCTGATTTTTCCCTCGATTTTTTCTTTATAAGGCTTTGAATAGGACGCCAGAATAATCCGGGCGCGTTTTTCGTTGTCGCCAGCCGTCCGTTTTAAATCTTCCGCTATGGGCTCTAAGCATTTATATAAATTTTCATCGCCGCTAATTTCGTAGTACTTTTCGATTATTTTTACGTCCGCGAGCTCGCCGAAAAGCGCCGTTTCGTCTTCGGAAGCTTCGCGCCTCAGTATTTTAAGGGCCGTATCGGCCAGCCAGCCGAAGTTTACAAGCACGCCTTTATAAATAAAAGGGAATTTGCGGCTTACCCGGCAAAAAAATTCGAAAAGCTTTTCGTCAGGCCCTGCCGAGGTGTCGGCGGCGAGGTCTTCGATAAGAAACCTGGCGTGCTCGTCGCGCAGTTCGCGGCTTATCCAGTTTCTGAGCCGGCCGGAGGCGAAATCGGCCATGGCCAGGGAATGGTTAAGCGCCATCGCGACGCTCAATTCTTCCAGAGTGTAATAATCGCGCCCGGAGAATTTATACGGCCGGCATTTATAAGCCCGCCGGTCGGGCCGTTCGCCGTTCGAGGCCGCGGCGGGTTCGAGATCCCCCGTTAAGCCGTCTTCTTCGAAATAATTAATTATTTTTTCCTGCGGCGAAGCCAGAAAACTTTTTATCTCGTTATATCCCCATCGCTTATCGGGATTGCGCGTGAGCAGGCCCTTTATCAATTCCGTAAAAATTCCGGCGCGTTCGACTCCCGGAACAGGGCGTGTCGCCAGCCAGTAGATAAGCGTTTTGTCGTCGATGGATTCGAAAGGATGCCTGTTGAGGATCAATTCCAGGGCTATGAGGCCGAGCGACCAGTAGTCGGTGGCCCTGGATATTACGCCGCTCATGGATTCGGGAGAGGAATATGAAATCGTCCTGTTCATATTCGTTTGATGCAAGGCCGTTTCGGATACCGAAGAAATCCCGAAATCGGCGAGGACCAATTGCAGAGGCGTAAGACTTTTGATGAGAATGTTATCCGGCTTGATGTCGCGGTGTATTACATTTCTTGAATGTATTTCGTAAAGGCAACCGTTGAGGCTTTCGATGAATTCTTTTATAAATTCTTCGCTGGCGCGGCCCGTTTTTTTGAGATGGTCGCGCAGGGAACCCGCCGGAAAATAAGGCTGTATTTCGTAAAAACGGCCGTCGCCGGTGAGCCCGTGGCCGGCGATTTCCACGACGCTATTTCGAGGCAGCGATTTTAAAATCTCGATTATTTCGTCTTTGGGCTTTATTCCGAAACGGTAATGCTTGAGAATGAATTTTTCTCCCGCCGGGCTTTTTTCGGCTGATCGCTTTTCGATGAGGAAAATATCCGACTCGGCCGAAAAAACTTCGAGCTGTTTGATCAGTTGATAAACCTCTCCGTTAAGGGTTACAAAGCCTGCGGCATAATTCGTTTTTACGTCGCAGGAAGGCGGAGGCGATTCTATAAGAGTGGCCCGGCCTGTCAAATTTAAAGGTTTACCCGTCTGTAATCCGTCAGGGATATTTTCTATGAAAGTTTCGTTATCGTCCTCACGGGCGCTGCCGTTTTTAATAAAATCGTTCATATAATTGGCGCACAAGGCCGTTATTTCTTTTTGCCGTTCCCGCCGCCCGCCGGGCCTTGGCGCGCGGAATCTTCTTGCGCTTCGTCGTCCGGCGAATCTTCTTCTTCGCTTTCGCCCGGCTGCGATTTATCGCCGCCTTCTTCGTCAACGTCATCGGGTTCGCCGATTATTTCGTCGAGTATTTCATGCGAAACCGCGCCGCCTTTGGCGACATCGCGTTTTTTCTTCTTGAGTTTGCGCCTTTTGGATTTGCTTATGGGGCCTGATTCAGGATATTTCAAAACGGCTGCCGATTCGGAGGCGACAAATTCGTCGATTAGCCCTATGAATACGCCGCCTATAACGAAAAAAACCGAATAAAGCATGTAGAGCATGAAAAACGAGCCGCTTTCGTTAAACGCTCTGTAAAATTCGGGCAGATTTGAATATTTCGAGGACAGCCAGTAGAAATTGACCGCCAGAAACGGCACCGCTACTACGCTAAGGCCGTAAGCCGCGAATTTTTTTCTCTTTTCGAGCCTTGAGAAGGAAACAGCCGAATTAATTAAAAAAGGCGCCAGCATTGCGTAATAAATGAAAAAACCGTCTCCGATTCTGGTGGTTTCGTTCTGGGCGTAAATTATAATATAAAATAGAAGCGCCAGAGCCAGAGTGGCGATTAAAGGCTTTAAAAAATGCTCTGCTGCGGATTTAAAAAGCTTATTTTCTATTGCCGTTCTTATAAAATTCAATAATTTATCTTTCATTTTTTTGCCGTCGCCTTAAGATTTTTTTGGGAAGCGCGGCGTCGGCCGCCGCCTTTATTTGTTTTTAACTCTTCTGACGATGCCAGAGCGCTTCGCAGGTGGCCCCCGCTTTTTTTTAACAGCGCCTTTGCGCCCGCGAGAGAGACCGATTTTTCTTTCATAATTATCGCCGCTTTAAGGTTAAAACCCGACTGGCGGTATATTTTTTGAGCTTCGCTCACGTCTATAGAGCATAGCTCCGATAATATCCTTTCGGCACGATTGATAAGTTTTTTGCATGCCGGCACCAGGTCGACCATGTAGTTTTGATAGACTTTTCCAAGTTTGATCATGGATACGGTGGAAAGCATATTCAATATCATTTTAGTCGCGGTGCCGGATTTGAGCCTGGTAGAGCCAGAAATGATTTCACTTCCGACCTCGGGCGCTATTATAACGTCGAACGCTCCGCTGTATTGCTGCGCGACGTTTTTATTGCACGTGAGAAGTATCGTACAGCAGTTTTCGCTCCTGGCGTGGTTTAAGGCGGAAAGAACGTAAGGAGTCATGCCTGAAGCCGTGATTCCTACCACTACGTCGTTTTTATTGACCGCGAACTTATGCTTTTTTAATTCCCTGATAACCGATTCCCGGTCGTCTTCCGCGCCTTCGATGGAAGTGGTAAGCGCCCTGCGCCCGCCGGCGATGAGCCCTATGAACATTTTCTTCGTGACGCCGAAGGTAGGTTTGATCTCTGAAGCGTCTAAAACTCCGAGCCGGCCCGATGTGCCGGCGCCGGCGTAAAAAATCCTGCCGTCAAGCTCCAGGGAGCGGTGTATGATGTCGATTGCCGCGCTTATGTTTTTATGCTCTTTTTTTACGGCCTCTGCCGCCGCGAGGTCCTGCCTGTAAAACAGGTTCAGTATTTCCTTTGCGGGCATCGTGTCGAGGTCGCGCGATTCGGGATTGCGCATCTCGGTTTTCAGATCTTTATAGTCGATCGCCATATCAGTCCTCCGGGCATATTTCAATGGAATATTTCGCGCAGATGAGCGAAACGTCTTCGGTAACCTCGAAAAAATCGATTTTCGGGGCGTTTATAAAACTTTTTAAATACTCTTTCATAATATTGCGGTAAAATTCCGACCTCAGTAAAACACTACCATTAAATAATATTTTAACCGGTTTGTCAATAGGATTCTTTAAATTATTTTTAAAAATATGGCGCATTCCCATGGCGACGTTTCGGGCCGCGGCGAGAGTGTCTTCGAAATACGGCGTTCCTTCTACGTTTTCTGAAATCTCCAGCATCAGCGGCGCGAAGGCGGCTATTTTGGCGGCCGCGCCTGGGCCCGTCAGCCTCGTTTCTTCCGCGATATCCGCGATATCTTCGTAGCCGCCGGCGCGGACTATGCCGTAAACCCTTTCGTCGAGAGCGCCCAGCGCGTGCTCGATGCCGTACCGTCTCAAAAAACGAAGGCCGAGGTCGAAGCCGGAGCCGGGGTCGGAAATCAGCGGACCGCCGCCGAAAATTTTATGCACTTCATAAGCGCCGGATTCGTTTCTGGCGCAGACCATGACGACCGAGCCGGTTCCGCATATAATTATGGCTTTTACGGCGTCATCGCCGCCGTTTTCTTTTTCAATGCTGAAATCCGACCAGTCCGAATGAAGAAATATTTTATAATCCGGCATGAAATTGAGCGATTTTACGTTGGAAAATTCCGTGCGCAGCGTCTGCTCGAAATCGTAAAGCTCGCTTTTATTGGAATAACCGGCTATTGCGAATGTCATTGCGGCGATATCGGGCAGAAAACCGCTTCTGGCTATCAGATTTATTACGTTTCCGGCGACGCTCATGCCTCCGGCCGTAGAGATATTCGACGGCGCTTTGAGTTTTTCCCGCCGCACCACTTCGCCGCTCCGGTCGGCGAGCGTCATGGATATTTTAGTTCCGCCAAGGTCGAACCCGGCGTAAAGGGAATGCGCATTCGTCATCCTTTAACAGCTCCTTCAGTAGGGCCTTTTATTATATATTTGGAGAAGAAGGCGAATATTATTATGATCGGCACGGCCGAAACGAAGGCCCCGGCCATAAGAAGGCCGTAGTCTATGGTGTGCTGGCCCTGCAGTGTGGCAAGGCCGACCGCCAGCGTGTATTTTTCCTCCGAAAATAAAACCAGCAGCGGCCACAAAAATGCGTTCCAGTTGGAGATAAAAACGAAAATGCCGAGCGTGGAAAATGCCGGAAGGCTCATGGGAACTACGATCCTGAAAAAAGTGCCGAGTTCCGAGCAGCCGTCTATGCGCGCCGAATCCAGCACTTCGTCGGGAACGCCCTGCATGTACTGACGCATCATGAAAACTCCGAAAGGCGATACCAGCGAAGGCAGTATCACGGCGAGAAAAGTGTCTACCAGCTTCAGATCGCATATCATTATGAATATCGGGATGCAGATTATCTGTGACGGAACCATCATCACGGCGACGAAGCTCCAGAACATCAAATCGTTTAAAACGAATTTTTTCTTAGCCAGAGCGTATCCGGCCATGCCGTTTATTATAAGCTGAGCGAACGTTATCACCAGACATATGAATAGCGAATTGACGAACCATCTCGAAATCATCGAGCCGGCGAAAAGCTCCCTGTAATTAACGCTCGTGAGCTTTTTAATATTAGAAAAAAAAGATATGCTTCCTATCTTTATGTCTTCGGGGCTTAAAAGCGAAGAATAAAGCATGTAAGCAATGGGGAATAGAGTGAAAGCCGCCCATATGCTCAAAACGGAATATATTAAAATGTTTTTAAGGTCTAATTTCATATAAATCAATAATCGTACTTGAAATATTTATATTGTATTATCGAGGCGACCAGGATAAAAGCGAATAAAATCAGCGACATCGCCGAGGCCGCTCCCATATTTAAATTGTTGAACGCCTCCTTGTAAACGCGGTGCATGACCACTTCCGACGAATTGGCGGGCCCGCCTTCGGTTAAAAGCATAACGGGAGCGAAAACCTGCATCGCGTCGATCGTGAGGCTAATGGCTAAGAACATGGTCTGAGGAAGCAGCAGCGGAAACGTTATTTTAACGAACGTTTTTACCGGCCCCGCGCCGTCCACCGCGGCGGCCTCGAAGTAATCCTTTGGAATATTGCACAGCGCCGTAAGATAAATCAACAAGGCTCCGCCTGGGCCTTTTAATATCGTGAAAACTATTATAGAAAAAAGCGACATTTCTTCGCTGGTAAGCCATCCGACGGGCTGAACGGAAAAAAACGAAAGGACGGCGTTGAGGATGCCGGATTTAAAATCGAATATATAGCGCCATACGATGCTCAAAGTGACTATCGAAATGACGCCCGGAAGGTAAAACGCGCCTTTAAACCAGGTCTGCACGCGTTCGGAAAGCCTGTAAACCAGAACCGCCAGAATGAGCGCTATAGAGATATTGGCGGGTACGACTATCGCGGTATATAAAAAAGTGTTGAACATGGATTTGATGAACACCGCATCTTTTATGGCATATGCGAAATTTTCAAGGCCGCAGAAATTATCCAGCCAGCCGCCGCCGAACGAGTAATTTTGAAAGGAAATCAGAACGCCGCGCACTAGAGGAAATATAAAAAATACGAGAAAAACTCCCGCGGCCGGCGCCATGAAAAAATATGCCCACCTGTTTTTGACCAGGTCGCCCGGCAGCTTCCGGTTGAAGCGCAGAAAAACCGCCGCCGCGGCGAAGAATAAAGCGGCGATTAAAAGGCCCGCGCCGCCGGATGCGGCGGTTTTAAGCCGGTCAGGCGCGCCCGCCCCGGACTCGAGAAGCCCGTCGACGTAAGAGCCGGTCGCTGCGGTTTTGGAAGCTATTTTTGCCGCATCGAGACTGCCGTCAAGAAGCAATTTCTGGCACTCTGATTTGATATGCTCGTCTATTTTCGGAAGCAGCGGATGCGCCGCGGCCGGGGCCGCATATTCAAATAAAGAGAAGGCTTTTTTCATAAGCGCGTCGGTTTCGTATATGGACGCGGCCGATTTGCGCGTCGGAAACTGGCCGTAATATTTAAGGACTTTCTGGTTTTGCGAATCGGTTATGAATTTGGCGAGTTTTATGCAATAATTGCGTTTTACCGGATCGCTCTGCCGGAAAACGAAATAGCCTATTACCGAAGAATGCGAAAGAGACCGCCTGTCTTTTAAATAAGGGTATTGCGCTATATCGAAGTCTATTTTTTTCTCGCGCGCCAGAGCTGGTATAGCCCAGATTCCGAAAGGCGCCGCCGCGACCGCCTGCTTTTCTTTGAAATCTATCCATATATCGCGTGTTTTAAGGCCGCCCGTTTCAGGCGGCGATATTTTATCGCGGTATATGAAATCGTGCAGCAGGCTCACTCCGCCAGCCGCGTTCCTGAAATCCAGATAACCGCCGCCGCATAGGAAAAGAAAGGGGAGCTCCGACGTCTGTTCGCGTTCCACCGAAAAACCGAAAGGCCTTATTTTAAGAGCGGAAGCGATCTTTTTCATGGTCGAACGGAATTCTTCGACGCTCCACATTCCATCCCTTGGAAGTTCGGCGCCGGCTTTAGCGAAGAGCGCCTTATTAAGATAAATATAATCGGTCTTCTGCGCCCATGGGAACCCGTAGGTTTTGCCGCCCGACTTAAAGGAGCCGAGCGCCGATTCGAAATAATCGGAGACGTCTTGCTGCGTTATATAATCGTCAACCGGTTCTACGAGTCCGCTCTGAATATATTTTAGCGGAAGGTCCGAAGAGGAAATGTCGGGCGGGACGCCGGCGAATACGGCGATTTTGATTTTTTCTCCGCCCTGGTTCCATGTGAGCTTGGTAATCTCCACCGATACTCCGGGATTTATTTTTTCGAACGCGTCGCAGATTTTACGGAGCCACAAGAAACGGTCGTTAGGCTTTTCCGGAAGCGTTATGCGAGGAAAGTCCCATACGGAAATTTTAATTTTATCTTCGGCGCCGGCATGAGAGCAAAAACCGAATAAAAACGAGGCCGCGGCGGCGGCTGAGAATATGAGGTATTTTATTATTTTACACATAGGCGCGCCTTAAACAATTTAATTAGAAAGCAGCATAACGCTCGCGGCTTCGTACGAAAAATAAGGACTACAAGCCGGACGTTAAATTAATAAGTCAGCCCCGCGAGCGCGGAGAGGACGATTATTATCAAAACGAATAAAAGTGTCTTGCGGTATCCCATTATAGTCACCAGGGCCAGCATGGAAGAAAAAGAAACCGTCGGGCCGGAAAGGAAAAGCGAAAGCGCGGGGCCTTCGGCCATGCCGAAGTCCATAAGGAACTTGACTATGACTACCGATACGCAGGTGCCGAAATACATGAAAGCGCCGATTACCGACGAGGTCATGCAGCTTGAAAAATCGTTGCTGCCTAAATATTTGACGATGAGCGACATCGTCGCGAATTCTTTGGCGAATCCGATAAAAAACAGTCCTATTATAAGGGGCTTTAATATTTTATAGATGAAATGCCCCGTTCTTTCGAACCAGCACATGTATTCTTCGCGGGTAAAATTTTTGAAGACGAATATTCCCAGAAGCGCCAGGTTTAAGAACATAAGGCCGAGCTTGAGCCAGATATCTATTTTAATCGCCGAATGGATGGCGCCGTAGTTATCGAGCTGGCCGATAATCATCATGGCGAATAAAAGAATGAAAAGCCATACGATAGTGCGGACGGGCTTTTCTATATATTCTTCGTCCAGCTCTTCGTCTTTCAGGCTGTCGTAGGTTTTATCGGTGATCAGCTCGTCTTCGACGAGTTTTACGCCCTGCTCGACGCTGGTTTCACGCGGTTCCTTTCTATAAACGAACGCGAAAACCCAGCCCATTATAAAGCCGTGCAGTATGGCGTAAAATGACCTGTATGCCATCATTTTAATCCCGAATATCTGCGCGGTGAGTATTACGGCCAATAAATTTATCGCCGGGCCGGTGGTCAAAAAAACCATTGCGGGACCGATACCCGCGCCGTGGCGGAAGATCGACGCGAAAAGCGGTATTACTCCGCAAGAACAGGCCGAAAATAAAAAACCGGCTAACGAGGCTATGGTGTAGGATACGAAAGAATTGACCTTGGGGCCCAGGTAGTACGTTATGCTGCGTTCGCGGATAAAAACCTTGATGGCGCCGGATATTA
>JAKPTH010000362.1 GCA_029571125.1 bacterium | reverse complement strand
CGCATCGTCTTTTTCAACGCCTTCTATGTGGTAATCGTCTATATGCAAAAAAACGTCTTTTTCAAGGCCGACGTCAACGAAGGCCGATTGCATCCCCGGAAGCACGTTTGAAACTTTGCCCTTATATATATTTCCGACAATACGAAGCGACTCTTCGCGCTCAACATAAAATTCGGCCAGCTTGTTATCTTCTAGAATAACGATCTGGGTTTCGTCGTCGTCGACATGAATAATAATTTTTTTCTCCAAAACATAAACCCCTTTCAATAAACAAAAATATAATACAGAATATTAATAAACTCAAATGCAAATAATTACATTTTTTCCTTTTTGTAATTAAGAAAATAATCATGGTATTATATTAAATATTTGGAAAAGTTTCAAGATATAAATTAGAAAAGAAAATAAAAAAAAGCCGTCGCGAACGTCACATCAAATTGAAGCGCTGAAAAGTGCTTAATATTCCAGCTGTTCGCAACGGCATAAATTGGGTTCGTTAAGTGCCACAATTTATTAAGCAACTATCATGCCAACTTATTCAACGGAGCATTACCGGTTAACCCGCCAGCAAAAACAAGCTGCCGCAAGGCATTTCCAACCCCGAGAGCGGCCCAAAAGGGGATTTCAGTTTCGTCATTTTTTTAAAAAACGCCATAGACTTAACTTTTGCCATATAAATTATCATTCGGACATTAAAATATCAACTAAAAATTCGATAAGTTCTTCTTTTGTAACCGTTACAAAGTTACATTTGTAACTTTGTTTTTGTAACAGACCGTCTTACACACCGCAACAAATCCCATGAAAACTCAAACATCCCGGGCACAATTCGTTACATCTTCTTCGGCGTTACATTTTTTTCATAAAGTCTCAAGAAGACCGTATTTTTTCATGCGGCGCCATAACGCCATGCGGCTGATCTTTAAATAATCCGCCGTTTTATTCCTATTGTTATTAAACAGTTCAAGCGCCTTTAAAAGCTCGGAATATTCCTGGTCATGTTCAACCCTGGCGATTTGCGAATCGGCACTTTTAATAGCTTTTTCCGGCAGTTCTAAGGCGCGCTCTTTACCGGCCGCA
This sequence comes from bacterium, assembly GCA_029571125.1. Lineage (GTDB taxonomy): Bacteria > Muiribacteriota > UBA9980 > UBA9980 > UBA9980 > UBA9980. The sequence goes on along the minus strand of JAKPTH010000362.1, from coordinate 13,706 downwards.
ATCGCAACCGCATCATTATGATTTGGCGTTACATTTTTTTTATAGATCTCCAGATAGTCTTCGGCCAGCTGTTCTATATCGATTATCGAGCTATTGGAAAAAACGAAGGCATGCTCGAAAATATTATACAGCTCTCTCACATTGCCGGGAAAGTTATATGACAAAAGAAACTTGATAAGAGTATCGGATATGCAGCTTATGTTTTTAGCGTACTTCTGGTTTAATTTTTTTATAAAATGCTTCGCAAGAAGCAGAATGTCTTCCTTGCGATCCTTGAGAGCGGGCACTTTAATATTTACGATTTTCAGCCTGTAGTAAAGGTCTTCCCTGAATTTTTTCTGCTCGATCAATTCGAGAAGATTTTTATTGGTTGCGGCAATTATTCTAACGTCAACTTTTTGCGAAACATTCGACCCAAGCGGTTCGAACATTTTATCTTCTATAACGTGGAGCGTTTTCACCTGAAGGTGAAGCGGCAGTTCGCCTATTTCATCAAGCAGTATAGTGCCGCCGGAAGCGATGGAAAATTTTCCGGGCTTATCTTTTTTAGCGTCGGTAAAAGCGCCTTTAACATAGCCGAAGAGCTCCGATTCGATAAGCGCGTCCGGGAGCGCTCCGCAGTTTACGACCACGAACGGGGCGTCCTTGCGCTCGGAAGTCTGATGGATAGTCCTTCCTATCAAGCTTTTTCCAGCTCCGGACGGCCCTTCTATAAGCACATTGCAATCGCTTTCGGCGATCGACGGCAATATAGTATATAAATCGTTGACGAATTTGCTGTTGCCGACAAGCATCTTTCTTGACGTTATAAAATCAGAGTATTCTTCGCGCGAATCCATTCCTTCGGCAATATTTACCACCGCCGCGTTATGGTTGAAAAAAGCGAAGATTCCTTTCACGCGGCCGAAATTATCGGTAAATTCGCTGAGCGTCGCTTTTACATAAACCTGATGGCCTTTCCTGTGGTTGAGCAAAAGGGAAAACTGATTTTTTACTCCGGCTTTAAGGCTTTCGACATTTTTATGAAAAATATCCAGCTGCTCTTCATAAATATAATCGGCTATGCATTTGCCGCCCAGCTCGTCCTCATGATATCCAAGGATTTCGTTCATTTTCTTGTTCACGAAAATCGTTTTTAAATTGTTGTCTACGAACCAGAAACCTTCGCTTAAATTTTCGACTATGTCGCGGTATTTTTCTTCGCTTCTTATAAGCGCCTCTTCGGCTTTTTTTCTTTCGCTTACATCGCGCCAGGCCGCGGCGAAGCCGTCCTTTAAATTGACGGCCCTGATATCGAAAATTCTCTGTAGATTAGGCTTTTTTTCATCCGCGACCACGAAATCATTTTTTATAAGAGGCTTTTTTTCGTCGACGACCCTGCAGTACGCTTCAAAAAGGCCGTTGGCCCGATGCGATGGCATAAGCTCGCAAAGCTTTTTTCCGACCTGCTCTTCGCGGCTCATTTTATTTCCGGCGCATGCGGAAGCGTTGACGTATTCTATAAGAAAATCGACGATAACCCCGCGCTCATCACGTATAGCGCTGTAAATCCCGAAACAGTCGAGCATCGTTTCTACGGAAGTTTTGAAAATTTGCGAGCTTTCTTTCAAACGGAACTCGAGCATTTTGCGGTTGAAAGCCATCTCGATGGAAATGCCGAGCGACTCTCTGGTAAAAGGTTTTATTATATAGCCGTAAGGGTTGGTGATCTTGGCTCGGTCGAATACCTCCTGGCGCGAATGGGCGGTAATATAAATCAGCGCGGTGTCGATATTCTCATCGTTATGGATAAGCTCCGCCACTTCGAGCCCGGCCTGCGCTTCGTCGAGAGAAATGTCCATAAGCACTATATCGGGTTTATAAAGGTAAATTTTTTCGAGCGCCTCGCGCTTATTCGACGCTTCCTCGAAATTAAAATAGCCGGACATCTTAAGAAAAGCCGAAATAGTTTTTCTTTCCAGCGCATTATCTTCTACTATTAATATTTTCAGTTCGGATATATTTTCTTTTAACATAGCGATTATTGATTTTTATATATAATTTTTTCCTTTTGAATGCTTGCGCAATATATCGCCTTTTCTTTAAATTGCTCCATTATATAATTCATGATCAGCTGGGGCTTGATCGAGCTTCCCGCGATCAAAGCGGTTTTCACCACGAAGCCCGCGCGGCCGGCGGCAGAAAAAAATTCGCACCCGTCTATATAAGGCCTGATATCCCTGACCCGGTCGTTATAATTGACCATAATTTTTTCGGCGGAACCGATCGCGGCGATTTTATTTTTAATCGCTTCACCGATTTCCTCCATGGCGGAACAATCGGCTTCAATTTCGCAACGGTATTCGAACGCTTTAATCTTTTCGACGGTTTTATTGATATCCGCTTCTACATAATCGAGCCTGTTAAAGATTATGCCGGGCGGGAAAGCGTCGTTTAGGCGTTTCAACAGTTCGTCGCCGGCTTCGACGCGTTTATTTAAATAAATATTGACGAATTCGCATTTAGATGAAACGCCAAGCGACAGCGCCGGCGAAAACGAAAGCCTGGGTATCCTGTTGAATCCCTCCGTATAGCAAAGCGGAAGTTTCGCCCTTATGAGCGAAATATAAAAAACGTTAATTACGTCCCTGTGGGCGGTATATTTTATCAAGCCGCTCTTTTCGTACCAGGCCTGTAAAATAAATTCGTTTGTCTGCATATTGTTATAAATTTCCTTTCGTGTTCAACGCTGAAAATATTTTCCGAAGAAGAGCCGGCCGGCGGCATTTACGCGCGGGCCGCTAGCAGATTCCGCAGCGTTTACATTTTCCGGGATCGCATGCCGGCGTGGTTTTTTCTTTTGCGGCGCGATCGAATTCCTCTTCGAGAAAGCCGGCCGCGATTCCGGTGTCGATTATCGACCACGGCAGGTAATCGCCGGGCTTAATTTCACGCGCGGCGTAGCCGGCCAGTTCCATGCCGTTATTTTCGAAGGCCCGCCGCCAGTTTTCAAGTTTCAGCCTGTCGTCCCATGCGTCGAAACGGCACCCGTCTTTATAAGCGTCGAGCAGCGCTCCGCAAAGCTTTCGCGAACCGCGCGCGAACGCGGACTCCAACTCCGTAACGCTGTATCTGGTGAATTTAAGGCAAACCTCGCGGTATTTTTTCAGCTGTTCCCTTATCAGATCCTGCTTTCTGACGACCTCTTCGCGCGATGCCTGCCGCGCCCACTGGAAGGGAGTGTGGGGTTTAGGCACGAACGTGGAAAACGTGACGTTCATCGAAAAGCCGCGCGTTTTTTTCTCGCGGGCGATCGCCGCCACGCGGCTTATAATTCTGGCCATTTCAAGAAGGTCTTCGTCGGTTTCGAAGGGAAGGCCTATCATAAAATAAAGCTTTATAAGCCTGTATCCGGAAGCGATCGCCGCTTCCGCCGTGGTATAAAGATCCTGTTCTGAAACGTTCTTGTTTATGACGTCGCGCATCCGCTGCGACCCGGCTTCCGGAGCGAACGTCAGACCCGATTTCTTATTTTTGGAAAGCTGGCCGGCCAGCTCGACCGAAAACGTCGAAATCCTCTGTGACGGAAGCGAAACGGAGAACAGCGCGTCGCGGAATCCCTCTTCGGTTTCATTCAAGCCGAGAGTATAGTTTATTATCTCCCGGAGCCCGCCGTGGTCGGTCGCCGAAAGCGAAGAAAGCGTGAATTCGGTATAGCCGGTATTCAAAAATATTTTTTTTATTATGCTTTTTATATTTTCTACGCTTCTTTCCCTGTACGGCCTGTATATAAAACCGGCCTGACAGAAGCGGCACGCGTTTTTGCAGCCGCGGGCTATTTCTACGACTCCGCGGTTGAAAACGGTTTCAAAGTTTGGGACCATCAAATTAACCGGATGGAAGGCAGAATCGAGGTCTTCAATAATCCTGACTTTGATCCTCTCCGGCGCCCCGCCGTCTATTTTTTTAATTCCGGTCTGAACGCCCGGCCCGCAATAAACCGGCTCGTAATATGCGGGAACATAAGCGCCTTCGAGCCTTGAAAGGGCCTTTATTCTGTCGCGGCGGCAAAGCCCGGCTTTTTTAGCTTCTTTTAAAACGCCGCATATTTCCGCCGCGGCCTCCTCGCCGTCTCCGATAAAAAACACGTCTATAAAATCGGCCATAGGCTCGGGGTTCACGCAGGCGGAACCTCCCGCTATCACTATGGGATCGGTTTCCTTGCGCTCCTTCGATTCAAGCGCGATTCCAGCCAGATCGAGCAAATGAAGCACATTCGAATAGTTGAGCTCGTACTCCAGAGTGACGCCTATAACGTCGAATTCCGAGGCGGGTATGCGGTGATTCAGAGAGTGAAGGGGGTAATCGATTTTCTTCATCAGGGCGGCGCAGTCGTCTTCAGGCAAAAAAGCCCTGTCGCAGATTACGCCGTCGATCGATTCCATTATTTCAAACAATATCTTTACCGCGAAGTTCGACATCCCTATCTCATAAGTGTCCGGAAATGAAAGCAGTATTTTAAGTGCGTTTTTGTCTTCCCGCGCGTCCGTTTCAGATTTCTTAAGGCCGTATTCGCAGCCGATGTACTGCTGAGGTTTCGATACGTTTTGCAGGATATATTCGAATTTATTAATTATTATCCCTCCAGTATTCTTCAAAGGTGTAGTAGGTGTTGTAAAGCGGAAGCGCGTTTAAAACTTCGCCGAGATATTTCGCGTTTATCAGCTTGGAGTCGGCTATAACCAGAAGGCCTTTTCCGTTTTTTTCGCCGATTCGCCCGATGGTCTGTTTTATTTTCAGTATGGTTTTCGGAAGCATATATTCTTCGAATTCCTGCAGGCCGTCGGCCGCCGCTTTTTTCTTTCTTACGGCGATGCGGGGGTCTTCGAAGAACGGAAACGGCAGCTTTTCTATTATCAGAGTGTCCATCGACTCGTCGCACAGGTCTGTGAAATCCATAAGCCCCTGTGAACCGAGTATGACGCACGCTTCGTCGGTTTTTAAAAATTCGCGCGCTTTGTCGCTGAGCATTTCGCCCCTCTGGTAAAAGCATTTTATTCCGCGGCCGGCGAGCGTTTCGTTCACGATTTTATAAACGCTGGTCATGCGCTCGACCGAATTAAATAAGACCATTATTTTCTGAGGCTTCTTTACGGCTATCTTCACTATCATTTCGCTTAATCGCGATATGAAAGGCGCGGTGTTTTTCGAGTCGAAAACCGGCATTTCGCGGGGCACAAGAAGATCGAGCTTCACGTTGTTGCAGTATTGCGAATATGAAGTGAGCTCGAGCTTTCTGTATTTCTGAAGGCCCAGGTTCCATTTTATAAATTCGTAGCTCGTTCCGACGGAAAGCGCCGATGAAACCAGGATAAAACTCCTGGCGTCGCCGAAGATATTTTTAGATAAAATTTTTCCGATGTCCGCCGGCTCCACGTGTATGTACCATTCCTGCTTGAATCCGTCAAGCTTTAAATATGAAACGAAAGTGAGGTCCGACGACTGGATTATCAATACTATAAAATTATCGTATTTTTGAATGCATTTTAAAAATTTATGGGTTTTAAAGACGGCTTCGCTTTTTTTGCATCCGCAAAACTCTTCGCTTTGAGAATAAAGCATATTTTTTACGATTTTTTCAAGCGTGCGGCGGGCGTTCTTAAGATTTATCGAAAGGTTGATAAGTTTTTCAAAAAATATTTCATGCATCTGGCAGTCTTCTACCAATTTGTTTAAAGCTATGGACGAAGGCGCCGGCGGCTTCGCGCCGTCGCGGCAAAAGGCCATCTGATCGACAATGGCCTTGAGGCATCCGAAAAAATCCTGCGCCGCGCCAATCGAATGCATGGCGGTCTTAAGAGCGTTTTCAACGCATAAATTCGCGTCCCCCTCGGCCTGGGCTTCCGGTTCCGCGGCCCTTACAGCGCTTTCCAAAACTTCGCGCGGCGGAGACTGAGCTGAAACCAAACCCGAGTAATAATCTTTGAACTCTTCCAGAACCCCGAACAGCTCGCGTTCGTTGAATCTTCCGCTGAAAGCCTCCACTATGGCGTCTTCGATCTTATGCGCCTGGTCCATTATTATGTTGAGGGTTTTCTCTTTCTTCAGCCCGGAAAGTATTTCCTTCCACTTTAAATAAGTCGCTATGGACGTTATTATTACGTCTGAATTCAAAAAATGATAATGCGCATTTTTAAAATAACAGTTTTTATTCTTCGGGCATTTTTCTCTGAGGCAGTAATCCGACGACGATTTTATGAATTCGAGGTGCTGCTTGAGCCTGGGATATTTATTAGTTAAAAAAGGCGCCACGTTTTCGAGATGACCGTCAGGCGAAGCCGTAAGGTAACACTTTACATAAAGAAGGAAAAATTTTTCCTCGCTGTCCGAAGCGTTTTCCTCGAGAAGCTCAAAATTCAGGTTGCAGATATAATTCTCGGGTTCCTTCAACGCGTGAAACTTTATTTCACCGTTAAAAGCCTTCATAGCCACTGGAATATGCTTTTTAGCGATGGTGTCGATCGCCGCCTGCTGAGATTCGATTATAAAAACGCTTTCGCCCGTGCGCCTGGCATGAATAGCCCCTGCGTGCAGAAGGCAGTCTATGCGGTTCATCTTATGCGCTATTTCAACCATCGCGCAGCGCGATTCGGCGAAGGTTTTCAGCGTGGTCGAAACGAGCCCCGACTGAACGATATAATCGTCGTTGGTGAGCCGGTTTTTTTCGTTAAGGGAGGCGAAAAGCATATTGAGCGAATCGCCGAGGCCGGGTTCTGGAGCGAATTTAAAATAAGCCTGCCCTTCGGCGGCTGATTCATGGCGAGGCCTGGCCGCCGCGCCTGAAACTTTTCTGGCGCCGGAAATTTTATTCAACTCTCTGTACTCGGAATATAAAATCTTAAAAAACTCCGTGGTGGATGGGCTCAAACATTCATCCGCGCTCGCGAGTATCATTTTATAATATTCTTCGTTGTGATTTGCCAGAGAATAAGAAATCAGGTGGTTCAGGGCGTAATAAGTGTCTACCGCGTCTATGAAAGCCCTGTGGTCTTCGCTTTCTTTAATATTAAAAACGTTGAGTATCTTTTCGAGGTTGAAATATTTTAAAGACGGCATTAAAAGCATCGCAATCTCGCAGCTGTCAATAAAATCAGCGGGCTTCGATTCCGCAAAATCGCGGGCTATGAAAGTTTTTTCAAAACTGGCGTTATGGGCTATCACGACGGCCCCGCCTACGAACTCGGCGAACCTTTCCTTCTGCGACTCGATGGCGGGAGAGCCGGCGAGCATTTCGGAGCTGATTCCCGTGAGCGCGGTTATGTTCTGAGGCACCGTCACGCCCGGATTGATCAGCGTGGCGTATTGCTCGCCTATCTGATTGTTTTTAACCCGGAAAGCCCCTATTTCGATAATTCTGTCGGAGTCGAAATTGATGCCTGTCGTTTCGAAGTCAAGAAAAACCACGGGCTTTTTAAATTTAGACCAGAAATTCAATGTCAGAAAATTGTCTTTTAAATACGCGGTCATAATTACTCTTTCTATATGATAATCCTGCTTTTTTCAAGGCAGGCTAAAAAGCGCTTCTGCCAAGCTCAACGCGAGCCGGATGCGTCGGCGCGACCCGCCAGAAACTTTTTAATCTGCTTGATATCGTTTAAATAATGATATTGCGGAAGCGCTCCGGCTATTTTCCTGCCGTATGAAGTGTCGCGCAGCCTGGTGTCTAAAACGGCCAGGACTCCCCTGTCCGTTTTATGGCGTATAAGGCGACCCACGCCCTGCTTCAATTTCAGGATAGTCCATGGAATGGACGACTCGTAAAAGGGATTGCGGTTATTTTTGAGCAGGTAGTTGTCGCGCGCTTCGTTCAGCGGATGCGACGGCACTTTAAAAGGAAGCCTGGTAATGATAAGCGTCGAAAGCGACTCGCCTTTGACGTCTATTCCTTCCCAGAAGCTGTCGAGCGCGAACAGGCAGGACCCGGTATCTTTTTTGAAAATATTCAGAAGCTCTATGCGCGGCTTCTGGCCCTGCATGTAAATTTTATACCCGTTGAGCGAAAGTCCGGTGGCGATCTGCGAATAAACGTATTCCATCATAAATTTAGAAGTGAATAAAACCAGAGTGCGCCCGTTGGATTCGTGGATGATATCCTGTATCCAGCGCGAAGCCTCGTCGTTGAAATTTCTGTCTTTCGGAGTGGCCGCCAGAGGGGCTATTATAAATGCCGCCTGCCTTTGAAGATCGTAAGGCGAATCGAATATAACTTCAGCTGTTTCTCTTCCGTCGAGGCCTATTTCGCTTTTTATATATTTGAAGTTATTTTCGGTGGCGAGCGTAGCCGAAGTAAGTATGACGCTTTCCTTTTGCTCGAATAGATTTTGCTTCAAAATTGACGCCACGTTTAGAGGAGACGCTATAAGCTCCACGTTCAGATGGGCGCCCTGCTGAGAACGCCCGGGCGGCTGCCAGGGAAGCGAGCACCATAGAATATTGTCGTCGCCGTATTTTTTTATGTCGCTCCAGAATTCCACAAGGGAATTCATTTCGTTCAATATCGAATTTATCGCCGCTCCGTTTAGAGCCGTATTTTTTTCGGCGAGCATTTCGCCCGCCTCCGCGCTCATATCCGCCATTTTCGAGATAGCCTCGCGGAGGCTTTCGGCGTTAGGGTTAGACATTATCTGTTTTATGTGCTGGGGCTTTAAAAGCATCTGCCTGGAGAGCGAAGCGCTCAAGAAGTCCGCCCCGCCGCCGTTCGCCGAAGCCGCAGGTTGAGAATCGTCGAGGCTTTTAGACGAAAGTTCGTCGGCGAGCAGCGGGCCGATGAAGTTGAAATACATCTTGAGGCGCTCTTCTACGAGAAGCTTATGTTCGTTTATCCTGTCGGTTATTTTTTTAGATTTTTTGCTGAAGTTTTTCCTGAGCAGATGGGTAATTGCATTAAGATTTGAAAATATCTTGCCGTAAGACAGGCTGACGGAAAAACTGCTCTGCGTGATATCGGCTATATGGTGGGCCTCGTCGAAGATTACCTTGGAATGCTCCGGCACGGGATTCTGGAACTTTTGCCTCGCCGCCGTCTCGTCTTCGCCTTCATCGTCCTGCAGACCTGCCTGCCCGGCCTCTACCATAAGACAGGCAAGATACAAAGAATGATTCACCACGACTATGTTCGATTTCTGGGCGGCGCCTATGGCGTTGAAATAGTTGCATTCCTTAAAGTAAGAGCATCTGGCGTTCACGCATTCTACGCTGTTGCAGCACAGCATGCGCTGAAACTGATAATCGCCCGAAACTTCGTGCGCCAGCTCGTCGAACTCGCATATGCCTTCGCGGTCTATAACGGCTGCCGCGTCAAGATAACTTTCGGTCCTCAACTTTATTTTTTCGGCCATGCCGAAGTCTGTAAATAAATCGAGCGGTATTCCGTTGGTTTTGATATCGAAAAGCTTTTTGACGCAGATATAATTGTTTTTTCCCTTTAACACTTTATAGCTGAAATCCAATCCATAGCGTTTTGAAATAACCGGCAAATCATAATTTTTGAGCTGGTCCTGCAGGGTTTTGGTATTGGTGGATATTACGACTTTACGGCCCGCTTTTTTTGCATATAGCGCCGCCGGTATTATATAAGCATAGCTTTTGCCTATGCCGCATGGCGCCTCGATAAGCGAATGGAACCCCTTTAGAAGCGAATGATATGTTAAAGACGCCATCTCAGCCTGCCCGCTGCGTAATTCATAACCGGCAAGGTTTGCGGCGATGACTGAATTTTCGTCAAAATATGAAGATATTTCGGGATAATGCGGTATTTTTATATTACTTATCATCAGCTAAAGCCTTTTCCGCTTCTTTTTTTATTTCCATTATTCGGACGTTCTCTTCACCGGTAAGCGTGGACGCGCTTCTGGCGTAACTTTCAATTTTTTCCCTGCACAGGGCGTGTAATTTCAACCTGGAATAAGTCAGCGAATTCATGAGAAGCTCGGTAGTTTTCATCACGGCGATTTCTTCAGACCTTACCTTCAAAAAGTGTTCCAGCCTTCGCGAGTCAGCGTTTGAAAGGCTTTTAAAAACGGAGGGTTCCTTTAGCCGTTCAAGCGATTCAAATGCGTAATCTGGAAAATAAGCGGCCAGCGATTCCGCGCGCGACATATATTCCGACGCCGTACAGACGGCGATTTCAAATTTCATTATTTCGAAACGCACCGGATCGAAAGCGTACACGGCCCTGCCGCCAGGCCCCCGAGCGTAACATGCGCACCTTAAGATTCTGTCGCTTATCATAAGCGCCCCGCCAAGGTCTCTTCCTATTATCCAGGAACCGCTTTTCAACTTGAGCGAAGCCGCGTTTAAATCCTTGCCTGAATATGATATCATAAAACTCGAGCTTGAATCAAGATAACATAAATGTAGATCCTGAGTTTTATTGATTTCAAAAGTCATAATCGCCTTTTCTTCGAGCTTTTCAATGTCCAGAACGAATAATTTTAATTTGAGCGCCGCTTCTCCGGTATTCTTCGCTGAATCCGCATGCTTAAAATAATAAAAATATTTGCTCTCCATTTTACTGTCTATCGAGTATTTTATCAGTTCCGCGGAAAACGAAGCAAAACCGAGGTCGCCGCTTCGCAAAAACGCATTTTCAGTTTTAAAAATCACTTTTTGATCGGCGATATTAACGATTTCCATAAGGCCTGAATTTTCATTTTTAGCCTCCTGCGTAAATCTCGCAAGATGCGTCCCGCTTGCCGATACCATGAAAATATTTCCGAACTCTTTCTTTTCAAAATAAGCTGGCATAAATCTGGATTTTAAAGCGCCGTTAGTTACCGGAGCAAGCTGATATTTACCGGATTTTTTTAATACGGCCGCATGCTGCTTGTTGTAAATATTAAAAGCGCCTGCCAGCTCCATGTTTTGATTGCCGTCAAGCATGGCGTATTTTTTATACGACGCCGACGCCGTAAGATCGACTTCGTAAAAGTTGAGGTCCGAGCAATAGGCATAAAGCGCGCGGCGGCCTTTTTCATCGCTTAAAACGCAGGAAACCGGAAACGAATTTTTAAACTTTATAACGGGCGTCTTGACGATTTTAACGATATTTCCGGCGCCCGGCCCGGCCGTGCCGTCAATCGAATAATCGACTTCTTCCCTGTTTTTAACCGCCTGCTGATAGGCGGAAGCACCGCCGAACTTACTCATAACCGAATTAAGATGTTTTATTTCGGCCTCAAAATTCGACGAGGCGATAACGCGGTTTAGAAGCTTCGACGCATCTTCGAACAAGCCGTTTTTTACGAGAGATTTAGCTATTTCAATTTTTTCGGAATCGGTTAAATTGATCGCCGGGTTATCGTTGATGTACTTTAACAGCTGCCTGCAGCGGAGCTTTGAAACAGAACCGAAAAGATTGAGATAAATAAGCGCGTATTCGGATGCGCCGGCAGCCATTATGTTTTTTATCTTCATTAAGTGCTTCTGTGATTGTAAATTCATGCTTTTAACGTAATGGTAATATTTAGCGAGCAAAAGATTTATGCGGCAGGCCGCCGAATCGTCAATCGATTTATTAGAAAGTTCACGCACGGCTTCGGCTTCGAATTCCGAATACCCTGCGCAGGCAAGTTTTTTTTCCAGCAGAGAAACGTCAGGCTTATAAGTTTCGGCTGCGGTTATTTTAGGCGAAGTTATCTCGGCCGTGGCCTTCGTTTCAGCGGCGGTTACTTCAGCCGTACTTTTAGTTTCAGCCGCGGCTGCCTGAATAATTTCTACGCCGGCCGTTTCTTTTGCAACCGCGGCTTCGGCCGTAGCCGGAACGCGGGTTGAAGCCGCGACAATTTCTGAAGTGGACCCTACGCTTAAGGCGGCGGTATGAGCCTGGACGTTATGAGCAGTATATGGAGTTGGATTCCGCTTTAAAACAACGGAAGCCGTCTTGCCTGAGTCCTGATGGCTGCGCTGCCCAACCGGGGACGCAGCCTGAACCGGAGAAACTTTTTTTGCCGGTTCGACCGCCGCGGGAGGAGCTTCAGGCGTTTCTTTAACGGAAGCGGCGCCTTTTTTTATTTCCGGTTCCGGCCTGGAAATTTCATTTCCTATGCCTGAAGAAATAAACCTGTAAAGATAAATGCCGCAACCGGCGCCGAACAAGATTATTATAAGTATGGATACCCAGATGACGCGGTTATAAAATCTCACATTTGCAGAAGCGCGATTCATCTGATCGAAGTTTATTTCTCCGTCATTTCTATCGCGATTATTGATATCGTCGTCATTAAAATTCATTTCGGAACGGCCGCCTTAGTTTTTGTTGAATTATATCAAAAAATGCATACATTTTCAAGTAATTAATTGCCAAAATATTATTATGCGTAAATATTATCGCTGCTCTTGACAAACCTTTTTAGCTTTCGTATAATTAAAGTAGGGAAATAATTACTTAATTTTTAACTTCTAACCGCCCTATTTTTGAGAATTATATAAATATATATTAAATTATTTTTTGAAAGGAAGTGGGTATCATGTTTAATAAAAGACTCAAAGCTTTAGCCTTAATGATGAGTTTAGTTTTCATGTTCACTTTATCCGCCCCGGCTCCCGCTCACGCCGGATGGCTCGATTCCATAAAGAGCACCGTTTCGAGCGCTTACGACGCGGCAAAAGGCGCCGCGGGTAAGGTCGTAGATACCGCCAAAACCGTAGCTGGAAAAGTTATAGACACCGCCAAAGACGTAGCGACAAATGTCAAAGAAGTAGTCGAAAACACCGCGAAAAAAGTTTATGAAACCGCCAAATCAGCGATCAAAGGCGTTGTAACCGCGGTTACCGGCGTGGGCAAGCAGGCCGCTAACGCGGTTAAAGAAGGCGCGGACGCGGTCAAAGACGGCGCAGGCAAAGCGGTAGAAATGGCGAAAGACCTTCCCGATAACGTGTCTCAGGAACTTACCGAAGCGGTAAATAACGTTAAAGACTTTATCGCCGGTAAAAAGCAGGATTTCGAAAGTTTCAAAAAAGTCGTAGCCGACTTCAAAGATCAGGGTATAGATATTTTAAAGAAGGCCGCTGAAGAAGGCGAAGAAAAACTCGCTCACCCGATTCTCGCCAGAATTCAGGAAGACGCTAAAAAAGCCCACGACAAAGCTAAAAAGATCGTAACCGATTTCAGCGCCGCATTAAAAACCGCAGCCAAAGGCGCAGATCTTGCCAAAGACCAGATAGGCCCGCTCATAGACAAAGACAAGAACTCAATATTAATAGCCTCACAAATGTTAGAACTTAAGAGCGCCGACGAAAGCAAGAGCCTTTCTTCCAGCTTCAGCATGGGCGGCGTCAAATGGGACACAAAAAAAGATATTAAAGGCCACGCCGAAGGCGATATCTCTGCGCACGAACTTCTCCTTTCGGCCGATGCTCATTTAGGCCCTCGTTTTTCCGCTGAAGGCAACGCCGAATTCTTCGGCGGCAACCTCAAAATGACCGGCAGCACCGACAACACTCTTGGCGCCTGGGCTCGCGGCTCCGGCAACGCCAAATTCATGAAAGACGGCGCCTTAATCGACGCAAAAGCCGAAGCTATGGTTGGCGTAGGTTTTAAATCTGAAAACGAAGGTCAGATCGTAACTCAAATAGGCGGAGGATACGGCACAAAAACTTCCGGCCGCGTAGACGTACTCGCCGGCGCGGAAGCCAGCGCCGAAGGAAAAGCTTATGCGGGCAAAAAC
>JAKPTH010000343.1 GCA_029571125.1 bacterium | reverse complement strand
ATTTTTCTGATTTTAGGAATATAAAGATCGATTTTATTCAAAATTTTACCTCATCAATCGGGCTTTTTCCTCATTTTAGAGGCGCGGATGTTTATCATGCCGTATTCTACTTTATTTTTTTTAATTTTTCAAGATATTTTTAACCATTTATTCGACAAAATAAAAACCTTGCATTCAGGCGTTAAGTTATGTTAAAATAAGCCGTGGCGTGAAAAGCGATATTTAACAGCTTTTCTATCTTATGCTATTTTCATTAAAGCCGAGTAATAAAAATATTATCAATAGGAGAGGGTTTTAAAAATTATGCCCAGCAAATCACATTTTAACATCCGGAAAAGATCTATTTTTACAGCGTTCCTTGTCGTTTTTTTACTTTTGGCAAGCTTTTCAGGCGCTCTGGCCGTCGCGCTTTCCTATAAAGACATTCCGGGAATCGCTTCCTACTTCTTTTACACACACGTCAATCACCGCGAATTCAGTGAAGACCTTTATTTGCGAACCGTGAAAAATTTCATGAAAATACTCGATCCCACGAAAATTTTCTTCTTAGCCGAAGACGTTGAAAAATTCGAAAAAGAAGCCAAAGAAAACGTAAAAAAGCTAATGTCTGATTTTAAATCCGGCGATATGGCTTTTTTCATAAAAATACACGGCTTTTTCAATAAGCGTCTGGCGGAAAGAAAAGTTGAAATTGATTCCATGATAACCGAAGAATTCAAGCCTCTTCCGGCCAGCGAAACCGACGGGCTCGACTCGCCCGAGGCACAGCTTTGCAAAACTACCGCCGAGCTTGAACTCCGCATAAAAAAGATACTCAGCCTTCAATTCGAAGGCCTTAAATCGGCAAAAAAAGACGCCAAAGAGATCGTGAAAAAATTAAAAACACGCTATAAAGACGCTTATGCGCATTACGATAAGTTCGATGAAGTAAAGATAGCGGACTACATATTGAAAAGCTTCTCGACCGGCCTCGATCCTCATTCGCTTTATTTCAACCCGGAAGAGATCGAAAGTTTCAATATATCGTTCAAGCTGTCTCTCGAAGGCATAGGCGCGACGCTAAAAAGCGAAGACGGTTACACCATCGTCGATTCGCTGGTGACCGGCGGTCCCGCGGAAAAAAGCAATCAGGTGAAACCGAATGATAAAATAATCGCCGTAGGACAGCAAAATGGCGATATGCTCGACATTATAGGAATGGATTTAAACAAGGTCGTACAGAAAATCAGAGGGCCGAAAGGCACTAAAGTCCGCCTCAGCATTCTGCGCGAATCCAAATCCAAGCCTTCGGAACAATTTCTCGTAACCATCGTCCGCGACAAGATTAAGCTTGTCGATCAGGCCGTAAAGCATGAAATAAAAGAAATCGAAGGCAAAAAATACGGCGTCATAAAAGTTCCTTCATTTTACGAAGATATGGAAGGCGTAAGAAAGCATGTAGCGGGCGCCGCCTCGTGTTCGAGCGACGTTAAAAACGCTCTCGAGTACTTTAAAAGCACGGGCGAGGTCGAAGGCGTCGTTTTAGACCTTCGCAGCGATACCGGCGGCTCGCTCAACGAAGCGGTAAAAATGACGGGCCTTTTTATCAAACGCGGAACCGTGGTAATGGTCAAGGATTCTTATAACAACGTACAGGAGCTGGCCGACCAGGATCCCGAACAGCATTATAAAGGCCCTCTGGTAGTTTTAGTAAATAAGCTTTCGGCGTCAGCGTCCGAAATCGTCGCAGGCGCGCTCAAAGACTACGGTCTGGCGGTCGTGGCGGGGGATTCCACAACTTACGGCAAAGGCAGCGTTCAAACCATGATAAACCTTCCGAACGATCTCGGCGCAATAAAAGTC
>JAKPTH010000333.1 GCA_029571125.1 bacterium | reverse complement strand
AAATATCTCGAACTCTTTTATACTCGTTTTCAGGGCGCGAAAGAAGTTCTTTTCGATTAAAGATTTTTCAAGGTCCGCCGCGTAAGATATTATATAATCTTTTTTCAGTTTGCCTTCTTTTAACTGGCTAATTTTTTCTTTTACGTCTTCCACGACTATTTTAAGAACGCTTATATGAAAATCGCCTTTAGACCATTTATCGGGATTTTCGATTACGGAAACTTTAATTTTTTCGAATATTGCCGCATGGACTTTTTCATGCCTGGCAAGAGTTTCGAAATTTTGGGATTTTTCAGGAAAAATACGCGCGCATTCGCCGTAATACTCGGCAAATAAAAGTTCATTTTCAATAAATAAATCGAGCAAAGCCGTCAAATCGTTTTTTGCCTGAACGCTCATCGCTAATTGCCGCCTTCCTTTAATTTATTAATAATCAGCTGCCATCGAGGATAGAACTGGGAAGCTTCTTTCAACAGCATAACCGCTTCGGTTTCATGGTTTATCTGCATAAGGGCGTCCGCGAGGGCCGGATACATTTCACCGAGGAACTTTTCGCCGGCCTGGAGCTTTCTGAACTCCGCAAAAGCTTCGCCGATGTTATCGTTTCTAATAAATTCAAATACCGTTTTTTCGGCCGCGCGCGATTCGAACATTTTTAATAGCCTATCGCCGCAATGCTTTTTGGCCAGAGCCAGATCGCTGGTTTCAAGTGCTGCATAAAATTTTTCGGAATCGTCGAGGCTGGTATATAATTTTGATACTTCGGCGAGCGTTCCGTGCAGCGAACAGCCGATCATAATTTCATAAGCGTTCACATCGGCGTTGAACGCCAGACGGCATGAATATTTTCCGGATGAAGGGCATTCCGGAATGGTTTTTAAAAAAGCTCCGTCGCATATAATTTTAAGGGCTCCGTCGCCCTTGAATTCCTTGCTGAAAGCAAAATCAGGCAGCGTTCGCTGGTAATAAAAAAGCGAGGTCTCTAAAAAAGAGCAATTGGCAAGGCAGTTTTTCTGCTCAGGCCCCATCACTTCATAAAGCCTTTCAAAAATATTGGCGATAAGAAAATTATCGTTTTTTATGTTGTGCTGCATTATAAATTCCTGCGTCATAACCCCGCCGGATTCACCCTCGAATTCAAGCACCACGCTTATGGTGTCGCCCGGCGCTCCGCTTATGTCTTTTATTTTAAGCGGCTTTCCTTTAAGCCCCTTCAATTCGTCCAAAAAGCTTTTTGAGAGAAACGGACTGTTGGGGTTTACGCACTGTTTTACCGCAAGCGCCATTTTTGCGGCGCATACGTTGTCGATAAATTTATCTATGCAGTCGCTGATTCTGGAAATCTGTTCGGCGGCAAGCGTTGGCTGAGTTTTTAATGCCGGGGCCGCTGACGTTTCGAGCGTTTCGTGCGCCGGAACCTCATCGACGGCAAATGCGGAAGTACCGGCATTTAAAAATAATACGCAGGCCGATATAAAAACTACGATTTTTTTTACGACTTTTTTAATCTTTGGCTCCTTTGACAAAACGACCTCCTGAGCGATATTTCAGCATGAAATTAACAATATCTTAACATAATTTTCAATTAAATTCAACACAAATATAAAATCACGGATAATTATACCGATACACATAAATGAATTTTGAACAAAATTAAAAATAAAAGTTGGGTGAATATTTTAATGGATCCAGAAAGAGTCGTTAAATTTATTAGAAGCAGAGTTATATTAATATTCATATTATCATTTTATTTTGCGCAGTCAAACTATTCACTTGCGCCCGCGAACGCCGGCGAGCTCGATGAAACTTTAAGAAAGCTTCTGTCGTCACAGCAGAATAAGCACAAAGAAGACGAAGTGCTTAATAAACTAAAAAAAGACCCGCAATCCATAGAAGAGCTTTTCTCTTCCAAGCAGGGAATTTTATCTAAAAGCTCGGTTTTCAAAAAATCAAGCATTTCAAAAAGCGTTAAAAAATCAAAAAAGACCTCCGTCAAAAAAGCCGCTGTGAAAAAAGACGATGAAGCGCAGGAACCCGAATCTTTAGAAGATATCCTTACCGCGCAGTCGCTTATAGTGCTCGACGAATCCACCGGCAAGCTCGTTTACAGCAAAGACCCGTTCAAAAAAATGGCGCCGGCTTCTCTTACTAAGATAATGACCGCGATAACCCTTCTGGATTCCAATAAAGACCTTAATGAAAAAGTTACGATCAGACACGATATAATAATTAGAAGCGACGGAGTTTCTCTCGGATTGAAAGAAGGAGACCAGACTACCCTTATG
>JAKPTH010000307.1 GCA_029571125.1 bacterium | reverse complement strand
ATCGGATTATTGATTAAAGGGTAAGTGAAGTTGGCAAGAGCTACGTTAGCGCCTGCGATGGGTATATTTGTATCGGCGTCGACCACTGTTCCCATTATGGTGCCTTTCAGCTTCGTGATTTCGGTCGAAGTTTCGGGTATCTGATTGACTTTTCCGCCCTTGGCGTCTATCTGAATGGTCAGGCTCACGTAATCGTTGCGGCCTATTACCATGGTCATGGTCTGGCCTGATTCCACTTTATCGTTAGGAATGAATATTTTTTCAAATACGAATGCGCCGCTGGCGCCGGTGGTAGTGGATATTTTGGTAAACGTAACTGAATTCGTGTCGGGAACGGCAATTTCAACGTTAACTCCCGATACCGTAACTCGCGTATCTTTGTCGCGGACAACGCCTATGATCGAGCAGTAGTTTTGCGAAGACGAAGAAGGCACGAGTTCTATAGGATCCATATTGTTCTGATTTTTTGCAATGGTGCGTTTGGTTGTCTGGCTGACGTATCCGGTTTTTGAAAAAAGCATGATATATTCCATATCCGGAGTTATGTTCATGACCTTGAAAGAGCCGTTCGCTTTGGTTATATCATAGAGGCTGGTGCCCAGCAATTCGACGCTTACGCCCGCTATGGCGGCTTTAGAGACGGAATCGAGAACCGTGCCTATGAGCCAGCCGTATTCCGGCGCGGGAACTGCTTCGATGGGTTCCATTAAGATATCCTGAACGAGCGTCTGTTCGGAAGATAACTGAATTTGCTGTGAATAAGCTTTGTATTTTTTAGTTGTAGTGGTTTCTATTGCTGTAAGTATATAAGTTTTTCCGGCGTTAACGTTTTCTATATGGTAGTAGCCTGTCGCGCGGCTATAGTCGCTTGGAAGTCCTGAATCCTGAAGCGTTATGGCTATGCTTTCGATAGGCTCGCTGGTGAGGCGATTTTTAACTACGCCGATGATTTTTCCAGGGAGAAGTATTTCGGTGCTGCCTGAAGACTGCAGGGTAATGTCGACTTCTTTTAAAGCGATATTGGGCAGTTTTATAACGTTGGCCCGTTCCGCGGGCTGAAATCCTGGCTTTGACGCTTTAATAACATACGGCGCCGCGCTGGTGTCGGTAGGCTGAACGTTGGAAAGCACATAATTACCGGTGGCGTCGGTAAGGGTTTTGATGATAGGTGAAGAGTCTTTTATTTCTACCGTTACGTCGGGAACGCCTTCGAGCGTATCGCTTCTTTTAACGATTCCGGATATGGAATCGGGCGGATATGACGGTTTGAGCCTTACGTTGACTTCCTGCGGCCCGTTGGTAACGACCACGTTGGCCGTGGCAGTTTCGTATCCGGACTTGGAGGCTTTAATTATATATGAACCGATCTTTATCTTGCCGAAAACGTAAACTCCGGAATCTCCGGTGTTAGCGCTTTTTAAAACGACCTGTTCTTTGCCTATTTCGGAAATAGACACGAAAACGTCGCTTAAAATCAGACCGGTCTGGTCGTTTAAGGACGTTACCTTCACATCGTTGGCGGACATCATATCGAGGACCGAGGAGTTGCCGCCGCCGCCTCCGCCCCCGCCGCAGTTGTTTAGCATCAGCAGCACGAAAAAGAGCATTAGAGCGCTTAAATATTTTTTGATCGACATGAAGAATTTAATTTTTTTCATATATATTAACCCCCTGTAAATTACACGATTAAAACTTAAGGCTTAAACCGACCGCTGGCGACAATTCGTTTATGTTGATATCTTTCATTAAGAACATGTCTAAAAGAGCGTTCTCGGCCACTGCGGTTCTGATGCCGAAGTTATATCTGGAAAAGTTGTTATTTACGTCTTGAAGAGCTTCTATTATAAGGCATGACGGTTGAGGAACCAGTTCGCGCATCTGTATTATTACGCCGCCTTTCATGGTAAGGTCGTAATAGCTGTTATTGCCGTCGTTAGTCGCCTGAAAATAAATTTTTGAGCCATGGAGGTCGAAGGCGGCGGTGCCGAAATAATTGGTTACGTTCGCTATGTCGGATGAACCGAAATCGATCGTCTGAGCGCCGAGGGCGAAATCGAATTTCGATCTTTCGGGATTGGTGAGCCGCATTTTGGCCGTTAAAAACGTCGTGTTATTGGCCGACTTATAATAGCCTGACGATCCGAAGCCCACTTCAGCGTTTTTCATTACGCCG
>JAKPTH010000303.1 GCA_029571125.1 bacterium | reverse complement strand
CAACGCCATGGCGGATTCTTTCGGAAATAAAATGGCGGCCGATTACGGCTTCTCGTTTACCGTGGTATCCAGCGGACCTTACGTTTACGGCGTCCCGACGCCCGCTCCCAACAGCGCAGTCACCACCAACAAGCCTATAATAAAAATAAACCTGCGCTCCGACAAATCTACCATAAGGCCTTCTACCATAAAACTGACGGTCGACGGCGTTACATACACAACCGCATCGCAGGCTATGACTTACGCCGCCGAGGAAGTCCGGTTCAATATCGCAGACGCCGGCCTTGCGCTTCGCGAAGGCTCCATAGAAGTCCGCCTGGCCGAAGCGGAAGACGAGCTGGGCAACAGGCTCAAATCCGACGCTTCGGGCATCAACCCGTGGACGTTCAGGGTGGATACCGCAGGGCCCACAGCCAAAGTCGGCGCAAACCTCATAAGCGACGAGCTGCCGACCTCCGCGCTTATAACGGTTCAACCGAGCGAAACCCTCATCGGCGTTCCTACTCTGAAAGCCACTTACGGCGACGGAAGCATATCATACATAGACTTAAGCGACCCGTTCGGCGACCAGAAATATTTTTCCGGCGTGCTCGAACTCGCCGCCATACCTAAATCGCCGGTAACCTTCACGTTCATCGGCACCGATATAAACGGCGTTAATTCAGAAACGCCAATAACAAATTTCAGCCTGGTAAAAACTTCTATAATGTCGCCGGTAACGGTCAAAAACCAGAAATATTATCTGGTCGGCCTGCCCGTAGCCCCCGATAACACCGCGATCGCGAATGTCTTAAAGGGCCTTACGCCCGGCGGATACACGCTATGGGAGGGCTCCGATTCAAAGCGCCAGGTGGCCGAATATATAAAGCCCGGAAAAGGCTACTGGCTGCTAAACTCTTCCGGTTCCGACATTAACATATCGGCCAGCGGCTATGAAATGAGCGTTCCGATGCAAAAATTCGACATCAACCTCAACGCCGGCTGGAATCTGGTTTCGTTCCCATATAACAGCCGAGTCAAATTGAACCAGTGCACCGTTAAAAACGAGCAGGGCGAAGTTTCATTCTTCGCTTCGGAAAATACGTCCACCGAAAGAGCCATGTGGTCTTACGATTACGATTCCGCATCGTCGCCAACCTTCTCGCTCAACCATTACGACTCGCATATAATGCCTTTCGCCGGTTATTATATTTACGCATACGCCGATTGCACGCTTCGCGTTCCTCCGGCGTTCGTGCCGAACGACGAAGTGAACAGATACCCCGTGCCGCCTTACGGCATGACTCTAAACGGCTCAGGAGCGGCCACGGAACGGAATATGTGGTACCAGCTCGGCGTTTCGTGCGACGGCTACCGCGACGAATATAATTATCTGGGATTGAAAGACGGCGCCAAAGATATTATGGAACCCGAAAACGATCTCATGGAGCCGCCGGCCAATCCGATCGGCCAGGGCGCCTATCTATCGGCGTATCTCGGCGAAGGCACCGCAATCAAATATTGTTCGGACTTCCGCAGCACCGCCGCAGTTCGCAAAAAATGGAATTTCACCGTCAAAACCAATCTGAGCGGAAAAACCGCCACGATATCATGGAAGCTTATCCGCGACAGACTTCCGTATAATTACGATCTAATACTCTACGATCGCTCCGGCGGCGGCACCATCAATATGCGTTCGGTTTCGTCTTATCAATTCAGCGTAACTTCGACAAGCGAAAGGATGTTTACCGTAATATTCAACCCGATCAACGCTTCGGGCGAAGGCGGCGACCCCACCGACACCACCAAACCCGTCATCACTTACAGGGCGCCTTACGAAAACCAGCAGAATGTTCCAATAACCAGCGCCGTTTACGCCCGCTTCAGCAAGAAGTTAAACCCCGCTTCGGTCCAGAACTCGATTTCCGTAAGCAACCTTTCATCCGGCGGACTCATAAGGGGCGTAACTTACTACGACGAAACACTGAACGAAGTGTCTTTCAAACCGGAAAACGGCCTTGAATCGAATACTTCATATAAAGTAACCATAAACAACATAACGGATACTTCAGGCAATTTCATGGTGAAATCCGAATGGCTCTTTACGAGCGCAAAAACCGCTCCGTCAGAGCAGAGCGTCAGCCTCACGATAAAGAAGGGCTGGAATTTAATCGCAGTTCCGCTCTATCCGAAGGCAAAAACGGTAAGCGAAATATTCGCCCAGATAACTTCGCGTTTCGTCCTATATAACCGCTTCGGAAACCATCTGAACATATACAACGGAGTCGGAAACGACATGCCGTTCGTAATAGGCCCCGGCATCGGCTACTGGCTGTACTCTCATTCCGATTCGGATATTTCCCTTTCGATAGCCGGTTTCGCCGTCCCCACCGACGCCGGAAGCGAAACGCACTTCGAAATACCGCTCGCCCGCGGCTTCAACCAGCTCGGCGTGCCTTTCAACCTCGGCGATTCGGAAACGCTTTCCATCGCGGGTTTCGGCTTCAGGCTCAAAAATTCCGTTACTCCAGTAAACGTAACGGCGGCTATCGGCAGCGGATATATTAGAAATACGTTATATACCTTCACCAAACTCGGCGTTTCCGGCCAGATCAATCCGCTTTCGCTCACCGACGTTAACGCCAAGCTCAAAAAAGCCGAAGGATTTTTCATTTACAGCGAGCGCGACGACGTTATTCTGAGAATCCCAAGGCCCGGCGTGGCCTCGCCCGCTCCCGCAGGCGTTAAAAACTCTAAAAAAGCCGCCGCCAGACTCGAAATCGACGCGCAGAAATCCTGGAGCGTTAAAATCGGCGTCAAAAATTCGAATTCGACATTCGCAGACCCGAACAACCGCTTCGGAACCGACTATATAGGTCAGCACGGCCTCGACGCATGCGACGTCATAAAGCTCGTATCGCCTGAGCCTTACTTAACCCTGTACTTCTTAAAAGATTCCGAAGCCGACAAATACTGTCTGGCTACGGATATCAGGCCTCCCGCGCTTCGCGAGCGGGCTTATGGAATCCAGCCCGTCCGCTGGCGGTTTGAAACCGCATCTAAAGGCCTGGATTATTCACAGGGCAGCGTATTCTGGGATAAGAACTCTCTACCGCAGGGCAAATTCGTTCTGCTGGATAAAACCCTCAATAAAGAAATCGACATGCGCGCTCACGGAGATTATCCGATAACCATCGACGGCGCGACGCGTGAATTTGAAATAATATATACTCCGGAGATGAGATAGATATGTTTAAAACAATCAAAAAAAGATCCATAACTTTTATTTTATCGGCTCTAATAGTCAATATGCTTTTTATTCTCAGCGCATGCGGAGGAGGAGGCGGCGGCGGAGGCGGCGTGATTCCCACTCCCGACCCTCCCGGTCCCGTTCCTGGCCCGCCTGCGGCCATAACCAATCTATCGGCCGCTTACGGCTCGAAATTCGGCGATATAACCATCAGTTTCAGCGCCCCCGCGCCGGCGTCCGGCACGAGCGTCCAATCTTACGACATACGCTATTCCAATACCGCTATTACTTCGGCGCAGTTTTCATCGTGCGCCCAGATCGCTCAGTCCATGGCGCCCAAAAGCCAGGGCGGCGCCGAAAGCTTTACGTTCAACACCGCCGCGTTATCGTCGAGTTCGATATTCAAAGGAGCTAATATATATTTTTCCATACGTTCCGCTTCTAATACGGGCTACGTATCTGAAGTATCCAATTCAGCTGCCATAAAAGCCCCCTGGCAGACGCAGATGAAAGCATATTTAAAAAGCGATACTTCCAAAATCGCCGTTCTTTCTTTTGGGATACAGGGAAACGCCACCGCCGGAACCGATTCGTTCGACGCCATAATGCCTCTCGAACAAGAGCTTACCGATTTTTACGCTTATTTTACCACCTCGACGGATAAGCTCGTTATAAACGTTCACCCTGATTTCACTATAGACGATAAATGGACTTTTAACATAGTCGGCCAGCCGCTGGCGATAGTCAAGATAGAATTCCCCGCATTCAGCGCTAACGGACCTTACATTAATAACGTCGTACTTATCGAAAAAACGGCCGGGTCAAATCAGAGGGAATTTGCCGTGCCCGACGCCGTTACGGCGGCCGAATTCACTCTCGACGGAACCGGAAGAGGAACTTACGACATATACATGAATTGATTTAATCACCGATATAATTTTTCATCTTCTGTAAGACATTTTACTATTTTTATGTTATAATTTAGTTAGGGGATTCTTACCCAAAAACAAATTTTACCAATTTTATAAAGATAAAGGCAAGCGAACCTTTGATCATGTAACCTCATTATACACGAAGCTAGTCAGGAGTATTGTTATGAGGATACTTGTCGTAGACGATGATTTTGTCAGTCGTAAAAAAATGGAAGTCATAATGCAAAATTTCGGCGAATGCGATTCTGTAAAAAACGGCGAAGAAGCCGTTACCACTTTCAGAAAAGCTCATGAATCAAACGCGCCTTACGACGTTATCTCATTGGACATTTCAATGCCGGATATCGACGGTTTTACCGTTTTATCCCGGATACGCGATATAGAAAACTCTTTCAGCGTCGATTCGAACAACAAAGCAAAAGTTATAATGGTAACTTCAAAATCCGATAAAGATACAGTAATGGCCAGTATCAGCACGGGCTGCAACGATTATATCGTAAAGCCGTTCAACTGGAAAATCGTGTTCAACAAGCTCGTAAAGTTAAAGGTGCTTAAATTTTCACAATGAAGTATAAAATTGTGATTTTATGAAAAATCGAAGTAGCGAAAAATTTGATAATAAGCAAAAGAAAGCGGTAATAGGCATTTGCGCATTATCGCTTTTTTTTTCCTATTTTCTATTAAAAATAATCTTGCATATAACTACCCTTTTTTCGC
>JAKPTH010000286.1 GCA_029571125.1 bacterium | reverse complement strand
TTCATGCGCTCTGGCGCGAACGCGGCGAGCCTGTCAGAAATCATCTTTTCTATTACCGAATAATCTATTTTTACTGGCGCCTGTTGAAGAACCGCTGGTTGAGGCGTTTCGTGGCCGCGCCCGAATCCGAGCAGCGATTTTATATAAACGTATTCCAGATGGGCGCGCTGGTCCGGAACGAAACGGATCTGCGACAGGCATTCTGAATACGCTTCCAGAAGGGTTAAAAGGTCTTTCGCTTCGAACCGCGAAGCGGTTTCTTTCAGGGCGGAATAGTCGTCTTCGTCGCACTCCAGAGAAGATGAGGCGGATACGCCTATTTTTATGAGAGTAAGGGTGCTGAGATAAGAGTTCAGGTTCTCTATGAAAGATAGCAGCTCGCTGCCGCCTTCGTATATTTTATTGATTATTTCAAGTCCCGCTTCGGCGTTTTTAGAACAGATGCTTTCTACGAAGTTTTTTATCTGGCCAGTGGAATGGATTCCCAGTATCTGCTCGACCAGCTCGCTGGTTATTTTGCCGCCGGCGCTAAGGGCTATCACATATTCAAGAAGCGAAAGCGCGTCGCGCATTCCTCCGTTGGCCTTTTTAGCTATTAAAAAAAGCGCCGGCCTTTCGCAGGCTATTTTCTGGCTTTCGTTTCTTTCGGCGTTTTCTTCGTTTACTACGAATTCAAGCCTTTTGACTATGTCGGCGGTCGCTATCCTGGTGAATTTGACCAGCTGGCAACGTGACAGTATGGTGGCGGGGATTTTGTGATGCTCCGTGGTGGCCAATATGAATATTACGTATGGCGGAGGCTCTTCCAGCGTCTTTAAAAAAGCGTTGGCGGCTTCCGTTGTGAGCATGTGGGCTTCGTCTAATATGAAAATCTTGTATTTGCCGTTAATAGGCATGAACGCGACATCGTCGCGCAGAGAGCGGATGTCGTCGATCTTTCTATTGGAAGCGGCGTCCATTTCTATGATATCCACCGCGGAGCCGCGTTCGAACTCGACGCAGTTGTGGCATTTGCCGCACGGCTCGTAAGACGTTTTTTCGGAGCAGTTCAGGATTTTTGCAAAAAGCCTCGCCATGGAAGTTTTTCCGGTGCCGCGCGGGCCCGAAAAAAGATAGGCGTGAGAAACTTTATTATATTTGATGGTGTTTATAAAAAAAGAAGCGACCTGCTGCTGGCCGCACATATTGCTGAAAGACGAAAAACGGTATTTCCTGTAAAAAACTTCTCTGGTTTTACTTTCGCCAGCGGCGGCTGGCATGGTTTCGTCCCGTTTTACGCTATCCGGCATTTTATTAGCTCCTTAACAGGATTGTTGGGGATTAAATATAAAGGGCAAGAGTTGAGTTACCCCGTGGCACCCGAAATGCGCTACTTACCGTTGCTCCTGTCAAGGCCTGGCGGGGTTCGTAAGACTTCGCCGCACAGGACCCAACCCTCACCCCATATTTAATTATCAGATCGGCCGGCCGCATTATAAAAAACGGCTGGCCGAAAAAAATAAAACGGAGAGAGTGGGATTTGAACCCACGGTGCCTGTTACAGCACACACGCTTTCCAGACGTGCTTCTTAAGCCGCTCGAACATCTCTCCAGGCTTTTTTATTGTGAGGTTATTATATCACATTACGATGGTAATGTCAATATTTTTTTGCTAATTAACTTCAGATACTTTATTTTATCTAAAAAAGTAGATTCGGCCTAAAATTATTAAGAATTTTATTGACAAGGTTAAAGGTTTTTAGTATAATTAAATTAGGATATAATAACTATATGTCCATAATTTTCTAAATTTTGGCGGACTGTTTGAAAGCGAGGTGCAACATGGCTTATTATAAAACCGAAAGTTCATCAAGCCTGTTTGGCAACCTTGCCGGAGCATATTACGATTCTTCCGCTTATTCCAGAATGCATGGAGTAGCGTATAACAAATCCGCTAAATCTGCCTCTGAATCATCCGTAAGCAATGTTTCTGCCGGGTCCGGCACAATGACGCCGAACGCTGACACTGCCGTAGTCAGCCAGACTGCTCAAAAAGTT
>JAKPTH010000258.1 GCA_029571125.1 bacterium | reverse complement strand
TCGAAAACGCCAAGCTGCTTGCCGATGCCGCGCTCGAAGCCGGCACCTACAAGGTGCGCACCGAAATGAACGACATGGGCAATTTAAACCCGGTCGATATCGTAAAGGGCGTCGTCTCGATGCTCAGCAATCCTTCTTCTTCATGGTACCTTAAAATGCGCGTTCCCGGCATCGTGGTGACCGGCGGCGTGGGCGCTTCAACCGGCATAGCCGGACTTAACGCCGAAATATCCCTTTCGCCGGATTCGCTGGGATTATCTCCTACATGGAGCAAGCAGACGCTCAACGCGGGCGCTCTCGGAATAACGCAGTACATAAGAGAGCTCGGCGGCGACGACTCGCGCACAAAGGTCGAGCTCACGATGATGCTCAAGGACATGAAACCGGTATTATCCGACAGCGGCACGGTGCTCTGGCCCGGCGCGGTCACCGACGAGGGCTTCCTCCAGGACTGGATCAAAAAACTCGGCAACCAGCTTTTCGATTTTCTCGGTCTCAACGATATAAAATTTAAAATAGACCTCAGCCAGTTCATAAAAGGCCTTACCATAAGCATCATGGGTATTCCGATACCAATCGGAGACATACTGGCCGGAGTTCTCGGCAATTTTCTAACCGTCGAATTCGATCTGGGCGCAATGCTCTCCAAAGCGCTTGAAAGCATAGCGGGCCAGCTTAAAATAGGCGATATAATGCCTATCAAAGCGGACGTCGTCATAGAAAAGCTCGCAACGCTCGCCTACACCGTAAAAGTAGAATACGTTCCGGCCGGCTCCAGCATTCCCATAAAACTCGAAGTCGAAGCTACCCGCGACGTAAAAGTGGTGGACTGCGCCGCGCCTAATCCGCTGTATTCATTCTACTGGCTCAATAAAGACAATCAGACCTTCGGCGAAGAGGCATGGGGCAGAACCGGCGGCGGAAAATTTAAGGTGATGAACCTCAACCTCGATCCCGATTACAAAGGCAAGTTCGAGCTCAACGATATCCTGAGCTTCTTCAAAGGATTGTTCAGCTTAAAAATAGTCCGTTTCCCTGGCCTCTGCCATATCGGCGGAGCGGGAAAACAGAAAATTCCTACCGGCCTCAACGACCTTCTTCTCATTTACCCCAGCCATACGCCGGCTATCACGATGTTCGGAAATTACGGCTATGGAAAGTGCTTCCTGCCCAGGGCATTCTTTCTGGGCGCGCCTCCTGCGGACGCGATTCCCTGGTTTCCATGGATATCGGTCCCTCCCATCGGCGTAATAGGAATAGTCAAAGTAGTAAAGGCCATAGCCGATAAATCCGGAAACAATACGCAGTTGTTCGGAGACTGGTGCCTTTCGCCTCCGCTCAATATGAAAATCAACGGCAACGTGGCAAAAACGTACACGCGCGTGGACGGAGTCGGATTCAGCTTCCCAGTGCCGTTTCCGCCGTGCATGCTCGGCGCCGGCGCTTATAAATACAAATGCGAAGAAAAAGGCTATTCTTATTCGTTCTTCGAAAAAGAGCCCAAGGCCGAAACCAACGGCATGATAGAAAACATATACACTCCCGATCAGTACCGCAAAAAATCGTCGATGTGTTACGAAAGCGGCGGCGAGTTCAGTTCCGATTCCACCATACGCGACAGCGGCGGCATAGTGAAAATAGACGGAGTGATTTATATAGAAGGAAGCGCCTCGGTTTCAGGCACTTTCTACGGCGCCGGCCAGCTCGTCGTAAACGGCGATTTAACCGTCACCGGCGATATAGTCCACAAGCCCAAAGACGGCAACAGGATAATACCGTTCTCCATAATCTGCTTCGGAACGCTTCGCACCTCGGCAAACTGCAGGATCCTCGCGCCGGTTTACGCCAAAAACGGCGTGGCCATAGGCGCATCCACCCACATAATGGGCAACTTAGTCTGCGAAAAATTCAATCCCGGCCAGATATCGCGAGACCTTACCGTCTGGTACACTCCCGAAATCACCACCAGTTCCTTCCTCTCGCTGATACCTTACGTCGGAAGATACGTGCCGGACCGTTACAGATCGATTATCGCCAACCAGTACAGCACTTATAAAATAAACAACGTCAAAAATTAACGAGGTGCATATATGAAAAACGCTAAGACAAAAATATATTCAAAAATTTTAATATGCTCCGCAAGAGGCGTGACATTCGTAGAAATACTTATCGCGCTCGCGATACTGGCCGTGGCAATTCTTCCATCGGTAAACGTATTTACGTCGTTTAAAAAATACACGATACATACCGAAGACGTTCAAACGGCTCTCAGACTCGCGCAGGAAAAAATCGAAGAGTACCGAGCGGTTTCTTATCCTGAATTAAAGGCTTTGATTTTAAGCGGCCAGAAAAATCCCGAGCCCAACGTACAGGTCGTTTCTCAGCAGAATGCGGCGGGATTTTCATACGCCAACAACCCCGATTATAAAAAGTTCAAAAGAAAAATCACGCTCTCCTTTTTAAACAACGATGAAAATACCGTATTGATAACTGTTCATGTCTGGTGGTACGAAGGCAATTTCTCCGCCGGCGACCAGAGATTCGTAATTCAAAAATCTTTGATCTGCAAAGAACTTGTGATATAGTTTATTAACCCTTTAACATTATTTTATGATAATTATAACTTTTTTTCATTTGATTTAAGAAATAACCGGGAGGTATTTTTATGATTAGGTTTCATTCGTTAAAAAAACGCGCGGCCGGCTTCACATTCCTTGAAATGCTGATAGCCCTTACCGCGTTTACCTTTGTGATAGGCGGTTACACCACGTTCATGTCCACGCAGAACCGTCAGATCACGACCATTACACAGACGAGCCAGGCGAACGAAGCTGCTTCATTAGTAGTGCAGGCTATGACCTTCGACATAAAATCGGCGAAAAGGGGCGACATACTTACCGGCAATGAATCGGCGCCTATAGTCACTCCCTGCGTGACCATATCCGGCGACGGAAAAAGCATAGTAATAATAAGATCCGTAGAAAATCCCGAAATAAAAAAATCCGACCAGCTCACACTCGAAAAAGTCGAATATTCATACGATCAGGCGAAAAAAATGGTCAATAAAACCGTTACGAAAATGAATTTCGTCAAAGCGGCGAAGTCGCAGGACGGCAAAAAAGTGTTCTCGCTTTTCGACTACGGCGAAGTCAAGCAGACTAAATCTTTTAAAAACATTTCAAAACTCGAATTCAAAGACATTCCTATTCCCGGAAAAGAATCCACCACACACACTCTCGGCGTCGGAATCGAAGTGGAAGTCTCGCTGGATAACAACCTCATAGGAAAAGCCCAGGTGGGCAAAGCGCATAATATAATCTTCGTCAGCGACGAAGTGGCCTATAGCAACCAGCCGAGCTGGAACGTCAACCCGGTTTTTTCCAACAACCTGGTCAGCATAACGCTCTCGCCCCCGCTCACCATGGACTTTTCATCCGCCCTCGATATCATCAACTGGGCTAAAAATTTTAAAACTCTCATTCCAGACCTCGTTAAAGACGCTAAAGACCAGATTTTAGAAAAAGTAATGATCGCGCTTACCGGAAGAGTTCTCGAAGAAGCTCAAAACCTTTATTCAAAGTTCATTAACGACGCTCAGATAAACGCGATGATAAATTCCGTCAAGGGTAATTTCATAGACATGGTGAACAAGGCTTCCAGCGATCCTAATCTTTGCGCCGCAGCGGCCATACTTACCGACGTAATTAACAGCGGAAACGCCGGTGAAGCCATGAAAAACGCCATATTAAACCGCGCGCTGGCGGCTGCTGACATCGACAACATATTAAACAAATACGGCGAAAAGCTCAAAAACGCCGGGACTATCACAGGCGCAGAACTGCGTAAATATATAACTTTTAAAGACCCCACGGAAAGAATCGCGGGTGAAATCGCCG
>JAKPTH010000256.1 GCA_029571125.1 bacterium | reverse complement strand
TGGCGTATGATCATCAGCTGGCCTATGGGCACCGCCGCAGTGGCGAGCACGCCGATAATAACGATGGTCGTGAGAATTTCGATCAGCGTAAAACCGCCGCGGCGCATAAATTTTTCTTTATTTTTAGAAGTCATAAGCTGTTTCTCCTCCAACAAATTATATCACAATTATATTTAAAGTTCAATTTTATTTTTTTAAAGATTATACCTTGAAAAATTATCGTTAAAATGGTAGAATTTAATTATAATGAATGGAAGGTGAACATATTGAGTAACGCCAGATACAAAGTAGCCGTAATCGCCTCCGGTTCATCCGGCAATTGCGTTTACGCAGAAACCGGCGGCGCCAGGGTCCTGATAGACGCCGGAATAACCAGTAAACGCATAGAGGCGGGCCTTAACTCGATAGGCGTTTCTCCTCAAGATATCGACGCTATTTTCATAACGCACGAGCACGTCGACCACGTCAGCGGCCTCAGGGTATTCCAGAAAAAATTCCATAAAAAATTATTCCTTAGCCAAGGCACATTCGAAGGACTCAAGGAAAAAGACGCGATACGCGAAAATTGCGAAATTAAGCTGATACCTCAATATTCAGAAATTTTAATAAACGACTGCGTCATAAACACCTTTTTAACGGATCACGACGCCAACGAGCCTTTCGGCGTTTCGATGCGCTCCGGCGGCGTAAAAATCTCTCTGGCCACCGATCTGGGTTACGTAAACAAATCCGTTTTCAGCCATCTGGAACGCTCGAACATACTCATTTTCGAAGCCAATTACGACGAAGAAATGCTTATAAACGGAATATACCCCTGGTATCTGAAAAAAAGAATAATGGGCAAAAAAGGCCACCTGTCCAACCGCGATTCCGCGGCCGCCCTTCTGGCCCTTAACTGGGAAGGGCTTTCACATATTTATCTCGCGCACCTGAGCCGCGAAAACAACACACACGAAACGGCCCGCAACGCCGTCATGGAAGCTTTCGGTAAAGAGTCGCACACGCCGGTTTTTCTGTCCACGTGGCACGACAGGCCGGGAGAATGCGTTTCCCGCGGCTAACGCGGCGGCAATCAAAAAAATTACGGGAGGCAATATGAGCGCAAGTGAAAAAGAAATAATGGACGATATCAGGAAAGACCTTAAAAGCAAAAACAGGTCGGTGCGCGCTTTAGCCTGCAAATCGCTCGCGCGCTTCAAAAACCGGGCGGCCGCATTTCTGCTCGTTTCCATGCTCGCCGACCGCGACCCGGACGTCCGCTTTCACGCTTCGCAGAGCCTGGCGGCGCTCGAAGACACCGCGGTCAACAGCCTTATCGGCGCGCTCGGGCACGACGAATGGATAGTCAGAAAACAATCCAGCGACATACTCAAAAAACTGGCGCGCCCCGTTCCTTCGGTCGTCACCGCCCTTAGAAATTCGCTGGTTTCCGAAGACGCCAACGTGCGCTACTGGGCGGTTAAAACGCTCTGCGAGCTCAAAGACGCCGAAGTGGTCCCGACCATCAAAAAACTATTCGCGGCGGCGGGGCCCGATGACAAAATCTCCATAGCCGGAGCCATTTCCGGAGAAGAAATAGACGAAGAGTTCAAATCGCTTTTGATTTCCGGGCTTTCAGACCCGGTCTGGAACGTCAGAAAAGCATGCGCGGACGCGCTTTTAAAGCTCGGCTCCCGCGTCACCCGAGATCTATTGAGATTTTTATACGCGCAGGACTCCGATAAATTTTACTGGTGCACCAAACTTCTGGGTATGCTAAAAGACGAACGCGCCATCGAGCCGTTGCTCGAAATACTCGAAACCGCCGACGAAGACCGCGCGGAAACCGCTATAGTAGCGCTCGGCGAAATCGGAAGCCATAAAGCGTCTTCTTCGCTGATCAAATTACTGGACTCGAGCTCCTGGACGATCAGAAAGACAGCGGCCGACGCTCTGATCAACATCGGCGAACAGATATTCGACGATCTCGCCGGATTATACGAAAGCCAGGACGCCAGCGACGACGCGCGCTACTGGTGCGTCAGAATCGCCGGCAATCTTAAATGCGAACAGGCCCCCGCGCTTATACTAAAAGCCCTGGCCGACCCGAAATGGTTCGTAAGAGCTTCCGCCTGCGGAGCGCTGACCAACCTTTACGAAATACCTTCGGCGATAGTTGAAAAGCTTTACGCGCTCCGGCACGATAAAAACCCCGAAGTGTGCCGCGCTTCCGAAACCGCTCTCGAAAACATAGACCGCGAAAAGCTGCTCGCCGTTTCAAAAACTCTTATTAGCGCCGCCGGCCGCGGCGAATCTTCGATCGACGCGGCATCTATTGTTTCTTTCTGGCAGCAGCGGGGCGAAGAGCTGAAACATCCCGAACCGCCGGAGTCCGCGCCCAAACATAAAAAAACCATTAAAAAAATCAGCGTCAGAAAAGAAGACGGCCCTTCAAAATGAAGACTAACGAAATCTTTTTCAGCGCGGCCGCGGCGATTTTTTTGACCGCGGCCGTGGCGTATTATATTCTCACCTACAACGTAATGGTTTCCGAAATCGGTTATGCCGGTTCCGGCGAATGCGCCAGGTGCCACGAAGCCGTTTACAGCCGATGGAAAAAAACGCCCCATGCCCGCGCGCTTATCTGCAGAGCCGAAGCCGGCATACTCAAAGAAAAAGCCGCCCTCGATTCAATGCACCGTTCCATTGGCGAAACCGCAGAGGTGGAGTTCGCCATAGGCAGCCACTGGACCAGAAGATACCTTCTTTCCAATAAAACCGTTTCGCCGTATCTTTATTCGATAGCCGCGGGAGAATTTTCCGATTATTACGACGAAAACTATAAACGCTCCGACTATACCAGAGAATGCATAGGCTGTCATGTCACTGGCGCCGCCCGCAAACCCGCCGAAAAAGGCTATGATATATCTTATTTCGAGCCGGGCGTCGCCTGCGAAGCCTGCCACGGCCCCGGAAGCGCACACATCGCCATGAGCGACACCGGCATGATAGTCAATCCGCGTAAAATTTCGCCCGAAAAACGCGAAATGATATGCATGGCTTGCCATACCAACGGCTACGACAAAAGCGGCGAATATAAATTCCCTCTCGGCTATAAGCCCGGACGCGATCTCGCCGCGTATTTCACCAATATGGCCCCGAAACCCGGTCAGATAAAATATAACATTCAAAACCGTTTCACTTACGCGGCGGACAATTCGATCGAAGACAGAAAAAGGCAGTTCGAATACTGGAAGTACATGTTTTTATCAAAAGAGGGCCTCAGCTGCGAAGATTGCCTCGACTTCAGGGGCGCGATTCCAAAAAAAGAACCCGCAGGCAGGCCTTTTACCACGCCCGTCGAAAAAAACAAGCCTGATTTTTTTACGATAAACGAATACTGCATGAGCTGTCACGCTTCTCTGCCGCCGTTTTCACGATACGCTTCAAATCCGCAGGACGGCGAAAAAATCATAACAAAATGCGATTTCATAAATAAAAATATGAAGCTTAACGAAAAAAATCCGGACCTTTCGTGCGTAAAATGCCACCGCTCTGAATCGGTGCACGATCATTACCACATCATCCAATCGGTCCGCGAATGAAGTTCGATAAACGGTCAAACGTTCTTATACAAGCCTTTCGCCGGCGCATTGACATAGCTCGCGCTAAATGATATAATTTTAATATGACCTGTAATTCTCGCGGTAATCTATTGCATGTGAATTTAATAAAATTATTGGCCGCCGCCG
>JAKPTH010000255.1 GCA_029571125.1 bacterium | reverse complement strand
CTGTAGCCGCCGGTAAGCGATTTAAGCATGAATTGGATCGTGCCTAAAGGCGACTTCAGTTCATGCGCTACCACCATTACGAATTCGGACTTTTTAGCGTCAAGATCGACCAGCTTCATGTTAGTTTCCAGAAGAAGGTTTTCTTTGAGCCTTAACCGCTGCGATATGGAGGTGGTTATATAAGCCGTTATTATCATGGTGGTGGTGAAAGCCGCGGCGGCACCTGCGGTTTTTAGAAAGCCCAGCGGGCATGTCGCGGTTTCGAAGATATTGTAGCGCGAAAGAACGTTGAAATGCTCGAGTATTATTAATCCGGAATATAGCGCGCTCGCGAGCGCCGCCTGCATGTAGCAGTGGAACGGCTCAAGAAGCATGCTGGCTATCACGATATGAAAAATGTAATAAAAGTTGAACGGATTGTCGATTCCGCCGGCGTAATGGATCAGCGCCGTTAGTAACGCGAGATCGAAAACTGTTTGAGCGTTGGCTATGAGCTGAGCCTTTTCGGCCCTGAACTCGATAGCGCCGACGCCGGATTGCGATTGCGTAAAAAGCCTTTTTACAAGATAGACGAAAACCAGATTGCCCGCCGCCATTATAAAAATGCAGGCATAAAGCGAAGCGCGGCTAAGATTGACTTTAAGCGCGATTAAAGAGAATTCGACGACCGCTATTACGCCGATTGTCGCAAGCCATCTTAAATCGGTAAGCCATTTGAGCCTTCCGAGCAATTCGAATATTCTTATTTCGAGGCCTTTGGGAACTGATACTGCCATCTTTTACAATTCTTTCCGTAGTTTTTTATCGATTGTTTTCCGGCCGCAATTTTAATTGTTTTTCCGGCCGATATTTTTTAAGCGCGAACCGGTTATTTCGCTAAACATTTTTCGACGACTGCCAATAAATTTTCAGGTTCAATAGGTTTATTCAGGAATTCGTTTACGGGCAGGAAGTCGGAATCGGTCTGGGGTGAATATTTGAAATGTGAAGTGGTGTTGATGGCCGATACCATTATGATAGGCGTTTTCGACCACTTCGCGAATTCTGAAGAAGGCTCGGGCGAGCGCAATTTGTAAGTGACGTGAAAACCTTCGGTAATCGAATCCATCATAACGTCGAGGATGATGAGATTGGGATCGAATTTTTTCACTTTTTCAAGGCCTTCGGTGCCGTTTGACGCGGTTTCAACCTGATAAGCTCTTGACTCAAGAACGGTTTTCATAGTTTCGACTATATCAGGATCGTCATCGATGATTAATATTTTTTTTGACATTTAGAAATTACCTCCTTGATTTTAAGATCAATTTTTATTCTATAACAATTGCATGCAAAAATAAAGAATTATTTTTCGTTTTTTAATAAAAAAACTAATCTTAACGCGCGTTAAAATTAGTTTTTAAGCCAATCTAGATTCGATTGGTTATTTTTTTAATTATTTAAACCTATTATTTTAATGAATTAATATTATTACATGTTTTAATATATAAAATTCTATGTTTTTATTATTATATGGTGAAAAATAATGAAATATCT
The DNA here is from genome assembly GCA_029571125.1 of bacterium. GTDB lineage: Bacteria > Muiribacteriota > UBA9980 > UBA9980 > UBA9980 > UBA9980. Next base: position 8,286 of record JAKPTH010000255.1, on the reverse strand, counting down.
TGATAAAAAAGGGTTTTTGGATTATTTTCCGTTTTTTTTAACGTCTAAATTTAATTTGATTTTTTTGCAGTCGTGAGGTAATCTATCCACTCGTTCAAACCTTCACCGCTTTTTGAAGAAATAAAAATAACCCTGGCTCGGGCGTTGACTTTGGCTATGTTTTCCCTTATTTTTGCCATATCCACTTCCAGATGAGCGAGCAGATCCATCTTCGTTACGACTATCACGTCGGCTACGTTAAATGAAACCGGGTATTTTAAAGGCTTATCCTCGCCTTCCGTGAGCGAATAAAGCAGGACTTTACTGTGTTCGCCTATCTCGAAATCCGCGGGGCATATTAAATTTCCGACATTTTCGATTATAAGGAGCTTTATTTTGTCGAGATCGAACTCTTTCAGGGCGTCTTTTATCATAAATGCGCTCAAATGGCAGTCTCCGCCGAAAGTGTCGGTGTTGATCTGATAAACCCTGTCGCAGTGGGGCAGCAGCCTGTCGCGGTCGATCGGCGTTGAAATGTCTCCTTCTATAACCGCGCAGTCGAGCTTTCCTTTGAGCCTGGCGAGAGTTTTTTCGAGCAGCGTGGTTTTGCCTGCGCCCGGCGAGCTTATAATGTTTATGCAGTATATGTTTTTCGAATTTAAAATGCCGTTGACTTCCTTCGCGATCTCATCGTTTTCTTCCATGATGTCTTTTGCTATTTCTATTTCGGCCATTATGACTCTCCTTAAATATATAGTTTTTAATATATTCTTTTTATTGAATGTTGTTGCGCCGCCCGCATCGCGCGCGGCGTTCGTTTAATCGGCCACGTCGATCGAGTCTATTGTAAACTCGCGTCCGCCGGTTATTTGGGGGGTATTGGCGCCGCATTTTTTGCACGCCATCGAAAATTCTTCTGCGCCGGAGGCCCTGCGCATGCATTCTTCGCGGCCGCACGAGCCGCACCTTATTTTAAGAGGCGCTTCGGTTATTATAAATTCGGCTTTCGGCATGCCGGCCGCGCGCGAAGCGATTTCAAGCCCGAATTTAAGCGATTCGGGGACGATCTGCATCATTTTGCCCGCCGTAATTTTTACGGCAGTCAGTCTGGATTTATCGATATTTCGTTTTTCCAGTTCCGCGAGCACTATGTCTATTACGTTCGCCGCAAGGCCCATTTCATGCATGGTTTTTCGCCTTTCTCTTTATTATTCATTGTTCTCGCCGCGCCGTCCGCGGGTTAACAGATCCTTGGAAACTGCTCCAGCACCTGCATATCAAGAATCCTGGCGCCGCCCACGGAAGTCTTGATTACCACGCGGCCTTTGTTTTTATGGCTCGCGTAGCCGATTACCTTTGCGCCGGCGGTTTCTTCGAATTTTTTCAGCTCGCCGACCGCCGCGTCCGCGCTTTCGGCGGAGCATATTATAAGCGCGCGCCCTTCGCAGGCCGAATAAAGAAGGTCGATGCCGAGAATATCGGCCAGCGCTTTCGAATTTTTATCATATTCAATCAAATTTTCCAGTAGCTCTATTCCTATTTCGCCGTTCTGCTTGACGAATTCGTTTAACGTAGTCGCCACGCCGCCGCGCGTGGGATCGCGCATGAGCCTTATGCCTTTGACTTTATTCATAAGGGAAATGAGAGGCCCGCTAAGAGGCGCGCAGTCGGAACGAACCGAATTTTTATCCACGTATCCGCCGCGTTCGTTCAATATGCATATTCCGTGATTGCCGGGAACTCCCGTTATTATGACGGCGTCGCCGGCTTTTATATTCGCCGGCTTTAAATCGGCATTTTTTATGACGAGCCCCGCGCCCGTGGTGTTGATATAAACCCCGTCGCAGCGGCCGCGGCCGACCACCTTCGTGTCGCCGGTGACTATCGATACGCCGTTTTTGGCGGCGGTTTCGGCCATGGAAGCCACTATTTTTTTAAGCTCCGATATTTTAAACCCTTCCTCTATTATGAAACCGCATGTTATCGCGCAGGGAACGGCGCCGCATACCAGAAGATCGTTAATAGTTCCGGTCACGGCGAGTTTTCCGATATCGCCGCCGTTGAAAAAAAGAGGATTTACTACATAGGAATCGGTGGTTAAAGCCAGCCGCGCCTCGCCGGGGGTTTGTCCGCAGTCGGCCGCGCCGAGCTTTTTCGCCGCTTCGAGCATCGAGCCGATATTCATTACGGCCGAATCCAGGCCTTCGTTCAATATTTCGTTTTTGAATCCGGCCGCGAAGACTTCCGAAATGAGTTCGTGCGTAAGTTTTCCGCCGTTGCCGTGCGCCTCCAGAATGGCGTCGCCGGCTTGAGAAAATATGCCCATCTATATCACCTTTTTATAATATATATTGAAAAACTAAAGCTCTATTTCCGCGCCGGCCGCGCCGTACTTATAATATGCGGCGCAAACGCCTTCGCTGGACACCATGCACGGCCCCACGGGATTTACAGGATTGCACACCGAGGCGAACATCGGGCACTCGGGCGGCTCTATGATTGAAAGTAAAATTTCGCCGCATCTGCAGCCGCTTTCGGAGCAAGAACGTCCTTGGCGGGGGTCGGAACCCGCTATTACCGATGCAAATTTTTCGCCGGCCGAAAACTTTCGGTATTTTTCTCGCAATTTCAATCCGGTGGCCGCGATTACGCCTATGCCCCGCCACTCGGCGTCGCACGGCTCGAAAATTTCGCTTATGACGCGCTGCGCCGTAAGGTTGCCCGCCGCGCTCACCACGCGTGGATATTCGTTTCTTATTCCGCGGTCTTTGTTATAAATCATTTCCAGAAGCGAGTTTATGCCGAGAAGTATATCTATATATTCAAAACCGCACACCGCTCCGGGAATGCCGCTTTCGCCCGCCGCCGCCTTATAGGCGTCGGCGCCGATTATTACGGAAACATGCCCCGGTAGAATAAAACCGTCGATTTTTACCGCGGGATGCCTGGCTATGGCTAAAATCGCTTCCGGCACCGTTTTGTTGGCCTCGTAAATATAAACGTTATTCAATTTTAGAGCTTCGGCGGATTTTATCAGAAACGCCGACGCCGGTACCGTGGTTTCAAAGCCCACGCTTAAAAACACTACGTTTTTATCCGGATTCGCCGACGCTATTTCAAGTGATTCTTCCGGCGAATAAACCACTCGGACGTCCGCGCCGGCGCTCTGTTCGGCTTTCAAGCTCGAGTTCGCGCCCGGCACTTTTAGCATGTCGCCGAAAGTGGTTATTATAAAATTTTTATCCCTGGCAAGGTTCAAGGCGCCTTCTATATACGAATCGGGCGTCACGCAGACGGGGCAGCCCGGACCCGACCGCAATTTTATTTTTTTCGGCAGCAGCGCCTTGACGCCGGACTTGAATATCTCGTGGGTGTGCGTGCCGCAGACTTCCATAAGGTTGATGCAGTCTTTATCTATCTTGTCGCCGTATTTGAATATGCTTTCAAGAAGTTTTCCGGCCGCGGCGGACTTATTTATTTTTTTCGAATATTCTTCAAGATTGAAACTCATTTAAACCTCTCATCGCGCGATATTTTTTGACTCGCGTAGTTTTTTCGTTAAGCCGCGCCGCCGCGTCTATTTAAAGATCGATTTTATTTCTTTTCCGTGCTCTATCTCTTCGAGCATCTGATAGGTTTTTTCGGCTTCTTCGGCGCTGATTACGGTTATCGCGAATCCGGCGTGAAGCACCAGATAATCGCCGACTTTAGCGTCGGGCACCATGGCGATATTTATCTTCTTTTCGGTATCGCCTATTTTAACTTCGGCGAATCCGCCGTCTAAAATTTTAGTCACGGGTACGGGTATTCCCAGGCACATTTGCAAACCTCCATTTTTTGACTATAATAACTTGTTCATGGCGTAATAACATTGCCCGGCCGAAATTGCGCTGTCGCCGAAGCTTATCCTGCCGGGAAGGTAAACGTTTAAAAAATTTCCATCTCCGTTTTGCGAGCCGTTCCCTGCGAAGGATTCCAGCAGCCCCGAAAGCAGGACGCGGTTATAAAACACTCCGCCGGAAAGGCATATGCCGTTAATGTTATATCTTTTCGAAAGCAGGACCGCGGTTTCGTAAACGGCTTTTATTACGCTGCGATGGAATTTATACGATATCGTTTCAGCCGCGGCGCCTTTTTTTCTGTCGGCTATAATGCCGCGCAGAATGCCTTTCCAGTCTATAAGAAGGGCGCCTTCGCTCTCCGCGATACGGTATCCATAGACGTCCGAACCGAGATCCCGCGCCGCACCCATTTTTAATTTATCGGAAATTTTCATTTCGAGCCATATCGCCGCTTCGCCCTCGAATGTTACCGGCCTGTTAAAGCCGGCGAGCGCCGCCGCCGCGTCGAAAATTCTTCCGAGCGAGGACGTTTTTACCGTGTTGACTCCGCCTGCCAGCGCTTTTAAAATGACACGCTTTTCGGTTTCGCCGAGCGGAAGGTCAAAATCGCTGAAAAACGAATTGACGATTTCGTCTTCGCCTTTGAAAAAGTCGCTCGCCGCGCAAAATGCCAATCTGGCAACGTTTTTGACGGCGCCGTCGTAATTCGAGACTTTAAACGGTTCGAAAAAGGCCGCCCTCCGGCATTTGCGGGTGTCGCATATTAAAAATTCGCCGCCCCAGACTGTGCCGTCTTCGCCGAAGCCCGTGCCGTCGAATGAAAGGGCGATCAAAGGGCCCGAAAGATTATTTTCGGCCATTACCGAAAGCGCATGGGCGTAATGATGGCCTACCGGAACCAGCTCCGCTTTATTTTCGCCCGCCAGCGCTTCGGCGTAGCTTCCCGCGTTCGATCCGGGATGCATGTCGCAGGCGAACGCGTCGGGCGCCAGGTTGTAAAGCTCTTTGAAGCGGTCCGCCGTCGAAACCAGCAGCGAATGATTTTCCAGATTGTCCGTGTCGCCTATGTACTGAGAGGTCAATATTTTATCGTCTAGATTGAAAGAAACGGTGTTTTTTAATATGGCTCCGACGGCAAGGCACGTTTTTACTGGCGGGTTAATCCCCCCGATAGCCGTAACCAGCGGAGCTATGCCGCGCGACGGCCTTACCGTGAAAACCTTTTCCCGCTCGACGAAACAGACCGAATCGTCGCACGGTATAAGTATTTCCCTGTTGTGCGCCATGGCGAAATCGCATATGCCGCAAAGCTTTTCGGCCGCGTCCTCCAGCCGGTAACAGATGGGCTCGTCGGTCAGGTTGGCCGAAGTCATTACCAGAGGCATGCCCGTGTGCGACATCAGGATTAAATGCATCGGCGTATACGGAAGCATGAAGCCGAGATAATTATTTTCAGGCGCTATCAGTTCGCAAATAGAAAAATCGCCGCTTTCAACGCCTGGTTCAACCCCTTCGGCCGCGTTTTTTTTCCGGAGCAGTACTATTGGGGCGAGCGGCGAAAGCAAAAGCTTTTCTTCCTCCGCCGACACCGTACAGAATTTTTTAATCCATTCCAGAGAAGGCGCCATAAGCGCGAACGGTTTTGAAGGCCTTTTTTTTCTTTCGCGAAGCAGCGCTACGGTTTCGTCTGAATCGGCCCTGCATGCGATGTGAAAGCCCCCGAGCCCCATCAGCGCGCCGATTTTTCCGGCATTTATCAGTTGCGCCGCCCGTTTTATAACCGCCGCCGTGTCCGTTGAGAAAGACAGCTTGCCGGGTTGCGCAACGTCCGCGAGATCGCCGGCCAGAGCTAGACCAGGGCCGCAGTCCGGGCAGGCGTTCGGCTGCGCGTGAAATCTTCTGTCGAGCGGATCTTCATACTCTGCCCGGCATTTCGCGCACATTTTAAACTCAGCCATCGTAGTTACGGGCCTGTCGTAAGGAAGCTTCCGGGTTATGGTGTATCTGGGGCCGCAGTTGGTACAGTTGGTAAATGCATAACCGTACCGCCTGTCTTTTTTATCCATGATTTCACGGGCGCAGTCGGCGCATATGCCGAGGTCGGGCGATACGAACACCGACTTGACGGATAGATCGGTGGAGTCCGAAGTCTGTATTTCAAATTTTGAAAAATACTTAAACTCCATGGCGTCGGCCTGAAAACTTTCAATAACGGCAAGCGGAGGCGGAAAGTTTTTTAGCGCGTTAACAAAATCGTCCACCGCCGAATGCACTCCGGAAATTTCTATTTCAACCCCGTTTACGCTGTTATTGATATAACCGCAAAGCCCGCGCTCACAGGCCAGCCTGTATACGTGCGGCCTGAAACCGACGCCCTGTACGCGGCCGGTAATTCTTATTTTATAACTTTTATTATTCATGATTCGAATAGTTTTGTATTTTGCTGTGCCGGGCTTTTAACATAAAATAAATAAAACGGCGTTTTGATATATTTTTGCTTATTTAAGCGTCCATTTGCCGCCGGCTTTTTTATAATTCCCGGATTTCAGGATCTTTTCGCCGTCTGCTGCGACGTAATCGGTCGGACCGTGGAATACCGAGTTGATGCCGACTATATCTTCGGCCTTAACGGCGGTGTATATTATTATCGCTCTTGCGCTGTCGGCCGGATTGGGCCAGCAGGTTATGAAACGCAGATTCGCGCCTGCTATTTTTTCTTTGAGCTCGATTTCGTTCGAATCTAACTTTACGGGAATGGCTTCCATGTGCTTTTTGATGAAACTATTGCCTTCTTTTGTGCCATAAGCCACAAACGAATGCTTCGAAGCGTCGAGCTTGAGCGCTTCACTTCCTTTTAAAATTTTCGCGCTCTTCATAAACATTTTTTTGACCGCTTCCGCGCCTTTTACTATCTGCGCATTTATTTTAGCGTCCTTTTCGCCGTCGGGAACTACGAGTATATAGCTTGCCGGCTCCAGCGAAAGCGCGGCGTTAATCGTGCCGGTAAATTTGAGCTTATAATATTCTTCGGTGAGGTTGCTTTCAGCCAGTTTTTTGAACAGCGCCGTTACTTGCGGATAGAAACTTTTAAATTCAGCGTATTTCGAACGCTGCTGTTCGTACAAGGTTAATACGGAACATAAATCTTCGATATATGCAAACCCTCTGGATTTGTTATAATTTATATCGCCGCTATATTCTGATTCGCCCAGGTTGATGGCGCTCAGACGGGCGCAAACCGCCCTGATGATATGCTCGTTGACGGATGTCTGCCATTCCGGATATGCCTGCTCGGCCATCTGCTTGGCTATGGGGTCGAAAAGTTTTTTATAGAGATTGATTTCGGCCGAATTCATCTCGGTGAGCGGGTTGACGAATGAATGGCCGAATTCGTGCCATACGAGCGAACGGTAATTTTCGGTTCCGCCGAAGTCGTAATTTTTTTCGTCTGCACCCACAGGACCCATTATGTTATAAACGTCGAGCTTGCCGTCCGGCGATTTTACCGATGGGCCGTATCCGCCCTGACGCCTTAAAATGGGAGCCAGAATTATATTGTAACTGTTAGGGCCGGGGCCGAAATAAGATTCGAGCTGGGCCGCGAAATCGTTTTTGCCGATAGCTTTGATCGCGCCGTCAATAAGAGAACCGTAAAAATCGGCGTTGGATTTGTAAAATGCTTCAAAATTAGATTTTTTAGCGAAGTCGGCGAAGAGCTCAGCCATTTTATTCAAATTTTCAATTCCGCGCGCGCGGGTTATCAGATAATCCGTAAACGGCGTTTTTACTTTAAGATCCGGCCAGCTTAAATGCAGCATCGTCGAAGGCGGAGCGTCATAACTGAAACCCGAATTGGTCATTTTCTTATATAACTCGACCGCCGGATGCTTTTTAAATTTTTTAAAATGATCGAGCGCCGCTTTTTTATAAACGGTATCATAAGCGGCATGGCCTTTTTCACTGTAACCGCTTAAAAGCCTTACGACCGAAAGAAGCTCTATACGCGGATCGATCGATATATTAAGACGTCCTGCGCTCTTTTTAATCTCAGCTTCGCCGGTCGCAAATGCCTGAGAGCCTGTTGACAGAACTATAAATACAGTTAAAAAAATAAAAAACGTAAGAAAAAATATAGATTTTTTCATTGTATTGACTCCTTGTGATTAATGAATTTCTTTTTGAGCTAACATTATACTAAAAAAAAGTGAAAAAATCATTATTTTTCTCGCCGCATTTAAATATTTTATTGCTTACTTTTAATTTTGACTGGAAAAAATATTTTTTTGGTGGGATAAGGGAAGGCGATGGGCCACGGCCCCTCCCTTCCCTTAAAATCCCTTCCAACCCCGGAATAGCCTGACGCTTTATGCTTGTGAAGTCCCGGATTTTCTGTAGTGACTTTAATTCAGGGTTGCTTTTTTATTATATCGCTATAATTTTTTTCTGATTTTCTTTATTTTTTCTT
>JAKPTH010000234.1 GCA_029571125.1 bacterium | reverse complement strand
TATAGTTTTGTAAAGATAAAATTTGATTATAAAAAAATGACTTTAATTAAAAACTAACTGTATTTTTCATCGGTATTTTTGATATAATACTCTTTGGGCTTTAATTATTACTCGATAAGAATCTATGATAAGGATAAGTTATGAAAAAACGGGTTGCATCAGTTATCGTAATATTGAGCGCAGCGGCAATAACTTTTTATTTAGTTTCATTTCGTGAACCGGGCTTTATAGATTATTATCAAAAATATATGAAAGGCCGCAAAACTGTCGGCGACATAATGAATCAGCATGAAGCGGCGGTTGTCGAACGTTTGAAAGAAAATTTCGAAAAGATAAAAATAAAATATCCGCCCGATAAGATAACTTTGGTATGTTTAAAAAGCGAAAAAATCCTTGAATTATGGATAGAAACAGGCGAAACGGCGATACTTCTGAAAAAATATGAGATATTCGGCGCCAGCGGAGGCGCTGGGCCTAAGCTTATTGAAGGCGATTGCCAGGTGCCTGAGGGAATATACAAAATAGAAGGTCTCAATCCTAACAGCCATTTTCATCTATCCATGAAAGTGAATTATCCGAATGAGTTTGATCGCAAAAAAGCGATTGACGATGGAAGAAGCAATCCTGGAGGTGATATTTTCATTCATGGAAATAAAATGTCTGTCGGTTGTATTGCAATCGGCGACAGGGCTATCGAGGAAGTATTCGTGCTTTCGGCGCGGGCAATTAAAAACGGCATAAAAGTTATAATAATGCCCTATGATATGAGAAAAGATGACGGCGCCGCTTCAAAAAAGCCGGCCGTTAAGGCCAGACCGCTCTGGATAAGTGAGCTGTATTCGAATATCGGTAATGAAATCGTGAAATACAAATAAAAATCGAGGAGGTCATTATGCAGTATAACGATCGTTTAAACACGTGCGAAATCAAGTTCTCGCATGTTAATATCATTGCAAAGGACTGGAAATCTCTAGCGGGATTTTATATGGACGTCTTCGGCTGCAGGCCGACTTATCCGGAAAGAGACCTTTCCGGCGAATGGGTTGACGCGCTTACGGCGATAAAAGGTGCTCATATAAAAGGAATGCATCTGGCTCTGCCGGGTTTTGAAAACGGGCCGACGCTCGAGATTTTTGGATACGCGCCGCAAAATCCCCGCGGCGATAAGCCCGCCATCAACAGGCAGGGGCTTGGCCACATAGCGTTTCACGTCGACGACGTGGAACTTGTCGTGAAAAAACTTCAGGAACACGGCGGCAAACTTTCGGGCGAAATCGTAAGAAGGCAATATCCCGAGCTCGGTCTGCTCACGGCCGCGTATGCGCAGGACCCCGAAGGCAATTTTATTGAAATTCAGAACTGGAAGAAGTAAATGCAAAACAGCCGCAAACCGTCAGAATCAGGCTTATTTATCATCAGCGGCTATTATTAGTTAACTGCGCGCGAATCGGATTTTATCATTTTGATAATATTTTATTTGTTAGGAGCCGCCCTTTTATGAATATCAGTTTCAGTGAAGTTAATAAAGAGTCGATTGACGATTATAAACTTATTTCGAAGTGGAATAACGACGAATCGATTAAGCACCTGATTATCCCAAATTTCACAGAAGGCGATCTGCCCGATTCTACGCCTGAGCAGCTTTATAAGCAAGCTTTAAGCCAGGCCGGAATGCACCATTTTTTGATACTGGCCGACGGTACGGCTATCGGGGAAGTTTCGGTACAGATAGACCCGCCGCAGCTGCACAAAAAAGTTAAAAATACCGGATGGATAGGTATTACAATAGGTGAAGAAAAATATCGCGGCCGGGGTATAGGAAGGCCGGCGATCGAGTTTCTGGAAAAAAAATGCAGGGAGTTGAATTTGACCAGGATCGAGCTCGGCGTCTTCGCTTTTAATCACAACGCAATCAAATTTTATAAAAACATGGGATATAAAGAGTTCTCAATTCTAAATAATTTTACGTTTTATCAGGGCAGGTGGCAAAGCGATATCAGAATGGAAAAATATTTATAATCGCTTTTAATAAATTTCGAGCCTGAATTAATGTAAGAACATACGCCTTATTTTTTTATTAATCAGTTTTTTTAATGCGCATTATAGAGCCTGCCGGGGCTTTTG
>JAKPTH010000225.1 GCA_029571125.1 bacterium | reverse complement strand
CTTCTATATTGGTCGCTACTATAACTTTCGGCGTAAGGTAAAGAAAAGAAGAGTCCGATTCGTCGGCCTCAACCACGGTGTACGTTCCTCCGCCCAGCTTGGCGTTGCCGCCGAAATCGCAAACTTCTCCGCCGACTATTACCGTCGGATTCAGGTTATGGCTTTCCATCAACATCGATATCAAAGAAGTGGTAGTGGTTTTTCCGTGCGTCCCGGCGACGGCTATGCCGAATTTATTGTTGAGGATATACCCGAGGACCTCGGCGCGCCTGTATATGGGAACGTTATTTGCCCTCGCCCATGCTATTTCAGGGTTGGAATCGGATATCGCCGTAGATACTACGACGGCTCCCACATCGAGCTTTTCAAGGTTTTCAGCCCTGTGGCCTATGAAAATGGCCGCCCCTTTTTTTTCGAGCCTTCTGGCGTTGCAGTTGTTTTTGATATCGGAGCCTGAAATTTTATAATTAAGTTCCAGCAGTATCTGAGCTATGCCGCTCATACCGGTGCCGCCGATTCCAATAAAATGAATGTATCTGTTTTTATCCATAATAATTACTTCTTTTCTCCCTGCTTCATAAATAACGAACCTTCAATCTCGTCGCAAATCTTAGCGGCTGCGTCCGGCATAGCCATGCTCAGAGCGTTTTTGCCTGTCTCTTCGATAAGTTTTTCGTCGTTTATCAATTTTCTGACCGTGTCTTTTAGTTCGCCGCCGCGCGCCAGGGCTGCGTCGTCTATTATAAAAGCCGCCTTTTTTTCAACCAGCGCCATGGCGTTTTTATACTGATGGTTGTCCGTCGCGTATGGATAAGGCACCAATATAGAGCATTTTCCGCCGGCGGTAACCTCAGAAAGCGTGGTCGCCCCCGCCCTGCATATCACGATGTCGCTGATTTTAAACGCATAGTATATTTTATCAAGAAACGCGAATAATTTCAAACATTTATTTTTATTTATTTCCGATTCCTGTAAATGCTTATATTGAGGGTAGTCTCGCTCGCCGGTTATAAAAATTATCTGCACGTCTTTTCCTGCGGCAGTCAGTTCTTCTATCATTGAGGCAACCGCCTGATTGATCGAAGAGGCGCCAATGGAGCCTCCAAAGGCAAGAATAGTCTTTTTGGAACGGTCGAATTCAAAAAAGTGGTAAGCGTCGTCGGCGCTGGTTTCGATGATTTCACGCCTGACGGGATTGCCGGTGAGCGATACGGATTTTTTAAATAAAAAACGCTCCGAAGCAGCCGAATAGCTGGTAAACGTTTTTTTCGCGAAAGAATTTATGAATCGGTTGGCAAGGCCGGGAGCGGCGTTCTGCTCGTGCAGATAAACCGGCACGCCTGCGATTTTAGCGGCGATGGCGGCCGGCGCCGATACGTAGCCGCCCGTGCCGAAAACGAAGTCGGGCTTGAAATCGGAAATGATGCGGCCGGCTTCCCGCACCGCCCTGAAAAGGCTGGCCGTCTCCTTAAAAATTGAAAAAAAGCTCTTCCGGCTGTGGCCCATTACCGAAATCATTTTAAAATCGATATTATTTTGCGGAACGATTCTAGATTCTATACCGCCCGTGCCCACATAAAGCACTTGCGTATCCGGCCGCCTCTTTAAAAATTCTTTTATTACGGCCAGCGCCGGATAAATATGTCCGCCCGTGCCGCCGCCGGTGAATATGCATTTAATAGCCATCGGAGTACCTCTTATCTCGAATATCTTGAAATATTAAGCAATATGCCCATGGAAGAAAGCGTTACCAGCAGCGAACAGCCTCCGTAACTTATGAAAGGAAGCGGTACGCCGGTAACCGGAAATATATTTAAAACGACGCTGATATTGGTCATAGCCTGCACGAAAACGTAAAAAGTTATTCCGGCCGCCATGAGAAAACCGAAAAGATCGGGCGCTCTGCTGGCTATGTATATTCCGCGCCAGAGAAGCGCTATAAAAAGGACTATCACGAAGCTCGCGCCCAGAAAGCCGAGCTCTTCGCAAATAATGGCAAAAATAA
>JAKPTH010000214.1 GCA_029571125.1 bacterium | reverse complement strand
ATTTCTGTAAAATTTATAGTCAATACAATTACGTGCATAGAAGAAATTGCATCTTTCAGACCCGACCTGCTTTTGATAGATCATGAAAATAAAGACATAAGCTGCAAGCAAGTAATTTCTTATATAAAAAACGCTTCAATTAGCACTCCATTTATAATAATGGTATCCAAAGGACAGGAAAATACTGCTCTGGCAATGATAAATTCAGGCGCAATCGATTTTATTATTAAAGATCGCAATTTTTTTAAATTTTTAAAATTCTTTCTTGCTAGATCTTTTAAATCTATAGAAAGCCATATACAAATCGAACTCAATAAAAGAAACAAAGAAAAAAATATTGAAATCGATGAGATTGAAAAATATTTAAGAAATTCATTAGAAAAAGAACTCAATAAAATTAAAAATCAATTTATGTCCTTTGCATCGCATGAATTTAAAACGCCTTTAAGCGTAATTTTATCTTCATCCGAACTACTCAGGTATTACGGATATAAGCTTTCTCCGGAACAAATCATAGAAAATTATAAACGAATTGAAAACTCAGTAAAACAACTAACCTGTTTTTTAGAAAACTTGTCGTTGATCAGCAAATTAGAAACCGGAAAGTTAAGTTACAATCCTCATACCGTTAATTTATTAGAATTTTGCCGCGGAATTATAGAAAGCGTAAAACCGTTCATCAAAGGCGATATTGAAATTTTATTTATCTATGAACAATTAAACCAATGCGTACCATACGCAATATTAGATACAAACCTTTTGAGACCGGCAATTTTTAATTTAATAAATAATGCATTTAAGTGTATGAAATCCGGCGGAACAATTATGCTTATTTTAAAAATTATCGATGAAAAAGCAATATTTGAATTAAGAGACAACGGCATAGGATTCGACAAAAATCAAATTAAAGATTTATTTACAGAATCGAATAACTATAAAAATTTCGAAAATTTAACCATAGAAGTAATTATAGCAAAAAAGTTCATTGAAGCTCATTATGGAAAGTTAAGCATGCAAAGCAAACTTGGAATCGGAAGCATAGTAACGATAGAAATTCCATATATCGAAGTAAAAAACATAATAGAGTCTAAATCTACAATTAATTCCAATCAGAGACAATTCTTATAAAAATAGCAGGATAATAAATCAAGAGAGGTGAAACTTTGTCTGAAGAAGTAAAAGGTATTAAAAATCAACAGTTAGTCAGCTTTAAAATCGGTTCGGAAGAATTCGGCATCAATATAATGAAGGTCCAGGAAATTATAAGGATGCAGGAGATCACCAAAGTGCCTCAAATGCCTCATTTCATTGAAGGGATCATCAACCTTCGCGGTAACGTCATTCCAATCATCGACCTGAGAAAAAAATTCGGGTTGCCTATCATCGAAATCACCAACGAATCAAGAGTCATCGTAGTTTCAGTCCTCGACAGGATTATGGGAATAATAGTCGACGGCGTATCGGAAGTCCTGCGCCTTAACGACGAGCAGCTCCAGCCTCCGCCTCCTATAATTTCAAATATAGGCCGCGAATATATTAAAGGCGTCGGAAAGCTCGACGATAAAAGGCTTCTCATACTTCTCGAAATCGACAAAGTCCTTTCCCAGCAGGAACATCAAATGATCGGAGAGCACATTAACTAAACGCTAATTAATTAATTATTTATTTGTGAACGTTAGCAAAATGAAATTATTTTAAATTTTACGGAGGTAATCGAGAAATTATGGATAACATTACAATCAAATCCAAAATCTTCGGTCTCATAATTTTCGCCGCCATAGTAGTCGGTGTCGTAGGCTACATCGGCATTAAAAATATTCGTGGAATAGAAGAAGCCGACAAAATTTTATACGACAAAATGCTCGTCCCTATAACGCAATTAGGCGATGCAAGCACTTATTATCAGCGCATCCGGGTTAATATCCGCGATTCAATAATAGCAAGCGAAGAAAAAGACATAAAAGCAAAAACCGATAGAATAGCGGAACTCGAAAAAATAATGAACGACGCGCTTAACGAATATGAAAAAACAATAATATCTACGGAAATGAAAGCTTTATGCAATCAATTCAAAAACAACTATAAAACCTATAACGCTGACGTAATATCGAAAGTTGTCGAATTTGCCAGACAGAACAAAGATTCCGAAGCCGTGGCCATCATGTCCAGCCCTGAAGGTTCAAAACTTGCAGCCGATGTCCAGAAGGGGCTTGACGATATGACAGAAATGAAAACAAAACAGGCGAAGCAAACCGCCGAAGATAATACAAAAACCGCTAACGCCGCTACCAGTAACATGGTGGCTCTTATAATCGCGGGTATTATTTTAGCCTTGATAGTCGGCTGGCTTATCGTCGCAAATGTTTACGGCATCCTTAACTTCCTCATCGCCGAAGCTAAAAAACTCACCGCCGCCGTTAACGACGGCAAACTCGATATGCGCGGGGATGCAGCCGGAACAAATTTTGAATTCAGGGGAATAGTTCAGGGCGTTAACGAAATGATCGACGCTTTCGTCCGCCCGATCAACGTAACCGCCGAATATGTAGATAGAATTTCTAAAGGCGATATGCCTCCGAAAATAACAGATAAATACAACGGCGATTTCAACGAAATCAAAAACAACCTCAATCAGTGCATCGACGCTGTAACGCTGCTTATTAAAGACGCAGGAACGCTCGTCGTAGCGGCTGTTGAAGGTAAACTCGATACGAGAGCCGACGCTACTAAACATCAGGGCGACTTCAGAAAGATCGTCGAAGGCGTTAACAAAACTTTAGACTCGGTTATCGGACCTCTCAACGTGGCCGCCGAATACGTAGATAGAATTTCCAAAGGCGACATTCCGCCCAAGATAACAGATAAATACAACGGCGATTTCAACGAAATCAAAAACAACCTCAACCAGTGCATCGACGCGGTCAATCTCCTGGTCAAAGACGCGGGAACACTCGTAGTAGCCGCAGTAGAAGGCAAACTCGATACCAGAGCGGACGCTACAAAACATCAGGGCGATTTCAGAAAGATCG
>JAKPTH010000191.1 GCA_029571125.1 bacterium | reverse complement strand
TTTTTTTAATATTCTTTTCACTTCGGCGCAGAATTTATCCAGATCGGCCGCATGATGCAGCGCCTGCCTGACGTAAACCAGGTCGAAACCGCCGTCGTCGAAAGGCAGCCGTTCTCCGAAAGCCTCAATAATTTCGATATCCAATCCGGCCTGCGCGCAAAGCGAGCGTATAGCTCCGGTGCCTACTATATCGCTGGTATCCGGTTCCAGGGCCGTAACTTTCCAGCCGTCGCGAGCCAGCGCGTACGATGAAATTCCGCGTCCGGCACCGAGATCCAGCGCCCTGCCTTTTACAATAAAAGAAAGCTCGTCCCTGACGGCGCGCCATTCGTTCGAAGCGTAAAAGCGCCCGGCGGCCTCGCTTAAAGGGTCGTCATAATAGCACGCCTCGACAAGCCCGGCGAATTCGGGCTGATTTTTCAGCCATAACACCGCGTTTTCCCACGTGGTAAATTCTTCATTTTCTTTCTTCAACGGTAAGCTCCCTGATCGCTTTTGCTGGATTACCCGCCGCTATAGTGTAAGGCGGAACGTTTTTAGTAACTACGCTGCCGGCGCCGATAATCGCGCCCCTTCCGATCGTAACCCCTTTAAGAATTATGCTGCCGGCGCCGATTAAAACGTCGTCTTCAATAATTACGGGACTATCGAGCAGATCGATATCAGCCGGATGGCCCGAAGTGATTATAGTTTTGAACTGATTATGCCGCCCAAGCGGACTGTAAGGATGAGTTATATTGTCGAATATGTTACAATTGTGAGATATCAAGACCCTGTTTCCTATGCTAATAAGCCTGCCCGACCATATTCTGGTACCTTCCCCTACATAGCAGTAATCGCCGATCCTTATATCCCCGCCATGGCCGAATGTAAGAAGCTCGCCCCTGACGTGAGTGCGTTCACCTATCCTAATTTTTTCGACGTTTCCAAGGTTGTTGGAAATTCTCGCGGTATCGTACAGAACCGAGCCCGGACCTTTAACGCAGCAAACCGGGACTGGATAAAAATATTGTTTTATTTCGCCGATAAAGTTTCTCATCGCTTTTTTTAAAGTTTTAATAAATTTCATTTAAATCACTTTTTTAACTCGATACAGACTATCGCCCTTGAAAAAGCAAGATAGTCAGGAAAGTATTTAGCCGAAGTATGAATATCGAAAAAATCTTCATTACCGTCGGCAGATTGCTTGTCGCACATCGACCAGCCGTCGTTTTTGTACATAAAATAAGATACGCTCGAAGTACTGCCGTTGAACGTTTTGACTATATCCTCGACCATCGCGCTATTAAAAACCTGAAACCACTTATAATTTATATTTTTTCCGTACGGCACAGTTATAAATACTCTGCCGCCGGGTTTTAAAATTCTTTTAAACTCGGAAATCACATCCAGATAAGTGTCCGTTTTGTTCTCTTTTTTATCCATATCGCCGGTGTATAAAAGAGTATTATCCAGGCCGACATGCTCGAGAGTTGAACAGCACACTATAGTATCGAAAAATTCGTCTCTGAAGCAAGTGCTGCGCAAATCCTCATAAATGTAAGAAATACCTTTATCCCAGCAGCTCGAACTTTCTGGAGCGAGCGTTGAAATAAAAATTTTCTTGTCTTTCAATTTCCCGCTCGATAAAATATAATCAAAATTTAAAAAAGAACCCGCGTCAAGCAAAAATTCGAATCCGTCGTTTAAGCGCGAAAACAGCCATGGATACTCGACAGCTCTTTCATCGATGCGATAGCCGTATTTCTGAGGAAGTTTGTTAAAATTTAAATTCGCTTCGATAGACTGGCAGATAAAACGTTTTTTATAAACATTATATCCTTCGCTCCACGGAATTTTACCTTTAAAATTAAAAAGCCATAACTTAAAATTTTCATTTGAAAGAAAAAATCTATAGGCCAGATTCTTAGCTTTGCCGACCGCTTTTTTTATTAAATTAAAGCCTGTGCGCATGACTCCTCCAATAAATTCAAACCGTTTTTTCGGAGGCTTGGGGTGATTGATCTTGAAATATTTCTTGATTTCTTCCATCGCATCCAGAGACAAAGACGGCTCCGCAAAATCCTTGACAAAAAAATCTTTATCTATAAAATTTTCAAATGCGTTCTGGCCGGGGCAGTGAATTCCCGAGCCGTCAAAACCGTTGTTGGCGACCATGGACTTTGCCGGATATAAAACCAGGCCATCGTTCATAAACACGCTTAAATACCATCTTATCGCCCATGAATCAAGCCTGCCGGACATCTGCATGCCCAGCATG
>JAKPTH010000176.1 GCA_029571125.1 bacterium | reverse complement strand
GTCCCAACCAAGCCCGCCGCCGCCTCGCCTATAAACCTTGCCTTATGTAAACTTTCGCCCGGCCTTGCGGCCGTGCTCAGCCGCTCGCCGCGTCGTGCGGCTCGCTTTTACATAAGGCGGGTTTATAGTCGCGCGCCATCCGTGGCGCTAACGGCGGCGGCTAAGTGCCGTCCGTTCTGTCTAAGTGCGCGGGCGCGCTCGGTTGCACCTCGCACCGCCCGCCCCAAGTGGACCGATTAGTGATCATTAAAGTCCCATACATGTTAAATCGAAAATTTCGAATGCGTATAACGCGTTTTAAAGGGCCTCCGATTCAGCGGACGATCCAAACTACCTTTTTGCTTTTTGCGTTCGTTCTAGCTCCGCCTACGGCCTCGATATTTTTTATTTTCTTAGAGAATAGAAAATTAGTTCTGTCTTGATTAGAATTTCTGTCTCGGGCGAACCCGGCCGCCCCGCGGCGACGGTTCTGCGGGCAACAGCAAGCTGCTGCCCGCGATTATCTTGACTGCCTGCCGTTCTTCAGGCCGGCGACAAAGTTTCGCCGGCGCCGGGCGGCCTGGAGTTAATAAAAAACATTTTGCTTGCTTTTTTAAAAATTTTGTTATAAAATCACACTATATAAAAATAAAAATAACCCATGTTAGCGCATGAGTTATTTATTATTAGGGCCATCACTAAATTATAAAAACCCACCACAGGTTATTTTTTTATAATAGCCTTTGTTTGTTCATTTTTAACTTATTTTACATGAATAAACAGAAATTGTCAAGCGAAAAGTGTTGGCCCTCAAAAAAATTTTGGGGGAGATCAAATTGAGTACTTTAACCAATTCCAGGGTGAATTCATTTTTTACGGTTCCAAATATCGAAAATCTTTTCGATTTCTCTTCTTCTGAGTTTAAAGTTTTTTGTGCATTGCGAAAACTTACCTACGAAAACAAAAATTTTCTGCTCTTGACCGGAGCGGTTAAAGATGGGCTGTTAAAACTTCTATCTAAATCTTACTCAACCTTCAAACCTATTCAAAGAATAATCAACCGCCTTAAAAACTATGGGGTTATCAACATAACTCAGGCCGGGTTATTCGCGCAAATAACATTCCTCGAAAAACCGCCAGTATCAGACCGGCAACCTGGCGACGCGACCCAGAGCGCTACTTTAGCACCTCCTATATATATATCTAAAAAAGATTCTAAAGAAGATAAAGACGTTAATAATCATCCTAAAGATTTATCTAAAAATTCATTCATTCTATCTAAACAAGACAGACCGACTTCAACCGAACGAATGAACAAATCAAATATTATTAAAAAAGTCAAACCTGTTTTAGATAAAAATTATATTAAGGCAGTGGAGCAACTTCCAGAGTTTAAAAAATATAGCCAGGATGAACAAGCAACCATACATCATTTTATACACAAGGCGAAAGCCAAAAGCATCGATCCCGTTATAATTGACGATTACTGCCGCTCCATAATATTTAACAAAACACCGGCCAACATGAAAAATGCCAAGTACAAACCTATTTTTAACATTAAAAACTACTCCCACGCAGCATTATTTAATCAAATGAGTATTTATCATAAGCTGGACAATCCCGGCTTTCCCTATGACATCAGAACCCAGGACGAGATCAACCACGAGCAAAGGCGGCGTGAAGCTGAAGAAAAGAAATCGCAAGCACAGCAAACTTTGAAAGCGATCGAGAATGCCCAGGAAATTTTCTTGAGCAAAATCAAGTATTTACAGGACCTGTTTAAAGAAAATTTCGATGTGCTGCTGATCAAGGCCAAGCAGACTGTGGCCAGGTTGAAAAACTATAACCCGGCGTTCGTTCCGGAGGTCGAAGCCGTCGAAGAACTATACAGTAATTACGGTGTTTATGCCAGCATCACTGCTGTCGCTTAAAGTCATACGAAAAAAAGACGATATTTTAAGGAGGTGGTAAAATATGCCTGTTAATTCCAAAAACAATACTTTAGCAATAAAGCCTAAAACAAAAGGAAATCAAAAGAAAAAATTATCAACCGGCAAAACTCAAAGCATAAATTCCAAAAGTATTGCGAAAGCAATAAAGAAAGAAAAAACGGATAATTGCAAAAGCACTACTTCTGCAATAGACCATAAAACAAAGGAAACTTGCAAAAGTATTGCGAAAGTAGTGCCTAAAAATAATGCGGTCGATATGCTGCTTACGCCACAGCTCAAGCAAAATATTATGAATATTGCCCAGGCGGCGCCTGGATTAATGGAAATGCTTGATTGGTACCATAAAAAGCATAAAAACGTGATAGAAATACCGGAGCTAAAGATAAACAGTAAGGCATTGGGCGAGGCTATAATAACCAAAACTTTTAAGATCAGCGAAAAAGCTGTCAAAAAATTCATTGAATTTGCTGAAAAACATCCTCATTTTAAACATCAAGATTTACTAGGTATGGCTCTGATTGAATTTGTTGAAAAATACCATAATTTTTAGTATTGCCGTAGCAATACTTTAGCAAGATGGCAGATAATACGGTCACATACAAAAGTATTGCGAAAGAAATTTTGCTTAAATCAATCGTTTTTTTTGAAAAATATTGTAAAACCAGAATAGTTTTGATAAGCCAAGAAATCAGGCGGTTTTCAGACCCACGCCCGGCGACCGCTTATGGCAGTGAAAATGCCTGTAAAACCTGAAACATATTTTTAACTTAATATAGATCGTCTGAAAATATTTTTAGAATATTCT
Organism: bacterium; assembly: GCA_029571125.1. GTDB lineage: Bacteria > Muiribacteriota > UBA9980 > UBA9980 > UBA9980 > UBA9980. Next base: position 2,903 of record JAKPTH010000176.1, on the reverse strand, counting down.
GAGAAGTGCTGTAAAGGCTGGTTTTTAGTGGTCGGGACCGCGGCCGATAAGAAACCATATGTTAACCTCGACTTTGATCCTGTTTTGTGCTATAATGAAGTTAAAGATGCCTGACTTTATGCTTATATAAAAGGGGAAACATGCGCAAATTAAAAATTTATCTGGACACATCGGTGATTAACTTTTTATTCGCCGATGACGCGCCGGATTACATGAAAGCAACTATAGATTTTTTCGATAATTATTTGGGCGATTTCGACGCATATATATCTGACGTTGTATTATCTGAAATTAAAAGAACGCAGGACGCCGAAAAAAAGGAACTCTTGCTGTCGGCTATAAAGCGATACAACCTTCAAGTATATAGCGATCTTAACGAAGAAATTGAAACCATGGCGATCGAATATACTAATCTCGGCATCATTCCGATGAAAAAATTCGATGATGCCATGCATATAGCCTTTTCGACGTATTATGAGTTCGATATACTGTTATCGTGGAACTTCAAACATTTATCGAATATAAAAAAGCAAAGAGAAGTGAACGTCGTCAATATTAAAAACGGCTACAGCAAACCTCTTGTTCTTATAAATCCGCTGGAGGTGATTTATGAAAAATAACTATGAAAAAGTTATAAACGAAGTAATTGCGTCGAAAGAAAAAGTCTATGAAGATTTTAAAAAGAGCGGTTGCAAGAATTTTTGTGAATTCATAAAAAAAGATGTTACAGACATCAAAAAAGATATGCCGATCGATAAAAAAGCCGCATAACAGGAGTTTTAACTATGCAAAAGAAACCCCGTCCCGCAGATCCCGATGTGCTTTATAGCGCGATCCTGAAATTAGTATCGCCGTTGAAGCCTGTTCCGTGCCAGGCCGTCGGTTCTATGATCTTCGTCAATCCCGAAGAGATAGCCTTTATAACGACGGTTCCCGGCGGTCTCGACATAGTCGATATAAATAACGCCCGCTGGAAACGCTTTGACACGCTAACAGCCCTGGCCGAAAAGTTTAAAATAGATCCTCTTTTTTTCAAGGCCAGCCGCAGCGAGATAATAAACCTTCGCCAGGTGCGCGCTCTGTTCGTAACGCCTACCAGCACGCGTGAAGTTTCGTTCAAATCACTGCCTGCCGATGTTCGCGTCTCGATCGCGGACAGCTCTTACGCCGCCTTCAAAAAAGCAATGGGAATATCAGATAAAGCCGATGCCGCGTTAAAGTTCGAGCCAAAAGGGCGAAGCAAAAATGCTAAGAAATAGCCTCGATGCCGGAACTTTTCTGGCGCTGGCCGGGCCTGAAGGTCCGGTTATAATCAACTCCGGCGACATCGCTCATGCCAGGCGTGAGGGCGCTACCGCGGCCGTGGTCCTTCTTGACGGCTCCATCCTGAAATCATACGACTCTTTCGATGCTCTTAAATCCATGCTGCTGAAAAACGGCTTTATTCAGATTCAGCGTTCGGCGATCGCCAACGCGCAAAAGATCAGGACCGTTTCACCGCTGACGAAGGGCGATTATCTTTTGACATTCACCGGCCAGGCCGTGGCCATCGAGCTGAATTCAGCATATACGGCGGAGGCCCGAAAACGACTGGAAGTCAAAACGCTCGATCACGTCGAACCATTCGACCGCCCCACATACTGGCTGATGAAAGAAAACATTAAATATTACCAAAAACTAATATATTTGATGACCAAAGAAGAGCTTTTAAAAAACTTTTCTGACTCCACTGGCAATCCGGTTATATCTTTGCTGATCGCGAATTTTCTTTATCAATTTGCCCTGAAGATACGCGCCGGCGAATCCGAACCGCTTGAAGGCGGGAATGTTCGTTCGCTCTGGTATATGATAAAGCCGGCCATCTCAAAGCTCGGCGCTCTGGAAGGTTCTGACCATTACAAAACTCTTTCCGAAGTCCTGGCGCGGCTGGTAACGCACAAGATCGTCACCTATAAAGAATACGGTCTTACCGAAGAGGAAAACTGGATCATCGGAAAAACCAATCCGCATGTTATTTTATTGGCCGAAAAGCGTTCGCATTTCAAATTCATACAGGGCTTTAACGCACAGTACGGCGTTTCCGTCCTGGCCGCCGGCGGCATACCGGGAATGATAACGATGGAGTTTTTCACCGATGCACTGAAAAAAGCCATCACGCAAAGCCATTTAAAAGAAATCCCTATCATAGCCCTGACAGACTACGATCCGGCCGGCGATCTAATTGTATCGACTTTTATCGACAACCTTAAAACTTATAACGTTCCTAAAACGAAATTCATACGCATGGTGCAGCCGAGCATCTTCACTCCGGAAGAGCTCGAGGCTTACAAATATTCACTGGTGGGCGAGAACGAAGCCACACCGGCTATGGTTAAAAAATGGCTGAAGAAGACCGGCGGCATTAACGGTCAGCCTTACGGCCTTGAAACCGACGCGCTGATGATAACGCCTTCGAAGGTCAAAGCGCTGTTCTACGAGAAAGCCAAACCCTACCTGACAGCTGTTAAAAACAAATCAAGCCTGCTATAAAGCGTTCCCAGCAGACCAGACTTTCACCCGCCGTTAAAGCTCAAAACATCCTGTTCAGGCCGCCAAACCGCCTATTCACAGGCTATACCGGCGATCCGCCTAACCCCGAAAACCCTCATTCTCACGAATAGACTAAAAATCGGCCTGAATGGCCGATTTTAGCTGTTTTGGAGTTTAACTTATTTTACCTCTTTTAAGTCTCATAACCCAACTAACACAACACTTTTACTCAGGTTAACGACCAAAAAACAAATTGACAAACGATTAATTTTCAGTTATGATTGAAGTCTAAGAATTCTTTTATTTTAAATAAAGGAGCATTCATTTGAAAATGCCTTGTTTATCTATAAGATCAAGATATTTGTTGCTGGCCG
>JAKPTH010000174.1 GCA_029571125.1 bacterium | reverse complement strand
TATAAATTTTCGTTATTTTCGCTTAAATATTCTATATTTCTGGTATAGTAGTCGTTCAGTTCCGTTCCCAAATTAAGCGCCAGACGGCCGCCGTCGGAATCGTCAAAAATCTTTATATCATAAAGCTCGTCGGATTCTTCGGAGCGCGCTCCTTCTTCCATCCGGAACTCGACGGCCGAAAAACTTTCTGAATACTCCGTCTCCGCAAGATTTTCATAAGCATTTCCAAAATCCGCATTGATGTTTTTTAAATAAGCGCTGTATAAAACCAGGGTTTTATCGTTAAGTTCTTCGGTTTTCGACAGGCTTACATCGTTAGTAAAATATAACCTTTCTATCGAATCCGAAGCGAACCAGAGGAAAACGACGCATAAAGTCAAAACGGCGGCGTAAGAGGCAAAATTAAGATAAACGGCCGTCCTTTTTTTGTATTGGTAAGAATCGAAACGGCGGCGTGCGAAATTATTGTTTATAGCGACATTTTTCAACCTGATTATTTTAACGGCTGCGCTCGACGATACGCTTTCTTCGATAGAGCCGAAGTATCCTGCGCACCTCTCGCAACTGGAAATATGCTCGGCTTCAGACTCGCTGAGTTCAACCGCATCGCAAAGTTTTTGCCTTATGATGCCGCAGGCCTGATCGTTCATTTCGTTTATTAATTCTTTTTTATCCATTGCAATCAGCCTTCTTTTCTACGCCGTTAACGTTTCTGTATTCCTTCAAAATTTTAGCCATTTTAGCGCTTCCGTTAAAAAACCTCGATTTGACGGTACCTTCGCTGATGTCCATTATTTTAGCTATTTGCTCGACGCTGAGTTCGGAAATATACTTGAGAGCGAGAACTTCCCTGTAAGTTTCAGGAAGCCTTGCAAGCGCCATATCGAAATCGGTTTTAAGTTCCGCCTCGTCGTATTTTTCGATTTCAACGCTGCTATTTTGAAAAAACAGATAGATGTTGTCGACCATTTTTCTGAAATAGCTCTTGCGGTTATGGTTTTGTATCAAATTTCGCGCGATCTGATAAATATAAGACACTGCGGATTTTTCGTCTTCGAAGACGACGTTCACTTTTCCCGTTCCGGAAAGCTTCTGGAAAAATATCATAAAGGTTTCCTGAGCGATATTTTCCGCATCTTCATAAGAGCCGCCGATCGAATTTTTTATAAAATATGACAGCCGGACATAATACTTCGAATAAATTAAATCGAAATCGTAAAGGCCTTCTTCTTTTTCGTTCGTAATGCTCATTTCGATCACGTTCATGCCTTATAATTTTACCCGCAGCGTTAAAAGTTCATTTTTAAATAAATTTTTTATTTTTTTACTGAATTAGCGCTTCCGCGGCGCAACCTGAGCCTAACGGATATCGTCCGGATCGGCGTCAAGATTATTTCTGAGCTTATGTTCCAGAAATTCTTCATACGTGCCCGGATAATCGCGCAGCTTTCCGTCATAAATTTCAAGAACTCGGGTAGCCACGTTAGACACGAAATCGCGGTCGTGAGAAACGAAAAGCACCGTGCCGTCGTATTTCATAAGCGCCTCTTTAAGCACGTCCTTCGCCAGAACGTCGAGGTGATTGGTAGGTTCGTCGAGGATCAGAAAATTCGACTGCCTCAAAAGCATTTTGGCCAGAGAAAGCCTGGCGCGTTCGCCGCCGCTCAGAACCGAAACGGATTTGTTGACGTCGTCGCCGCTGAAAAGAAAAGTCCCCAGAAGGGTGCGCAGCTTCGGCGCCATGTCCATGGGGCAGTTCTGCGAGACTTCGCCCAGGACCGAGTTGGTAGGATTTAGCTCCTGGGCCTGGTCCTGCGCGAAATAATCTATTTTCACGTTATGGCCGAGACGCGCCTCTCCCGAATCCGGCTTTAAATTCTGGGTGATTACTTTTACAAGCGTTGTTTTACCAGCGCCGTTGACGCCGAGCAGAACTATTTTTTCGCCTCGGCTGATAGTGAACGAAAGCGGCTCGAAAACCTTCAAATTTCCGTAAGACTTAGCCACGTCGAAGGCCTCCACGATTACTTCGCCCGACGGCAGGGCCTTCGGGAAGAAAAATTTAATCTTTTTGCGCCTGGGCGGAAGCTGTATTTTTTCCATTTTTTCGAGGGTTTTTATGCGGCTCTGCACGAGCTGCGCCTTATCGATCTTCGCCCGGAAGCGGTCGATGAACTCCTGCATCTTGTCTATCTCGTCCTGCTGCTTTTCATAAGCGATATAAAGCTTGTCTATGCGTTCTTCGCGCTCTGTAAGGTATTTCGAAAACAACCCGTGATAAACTTCGAGTTTAGAAGCGTAAATTTCAAATATTTTTTTCACGACCGAATCCATAAAATGCCTGTCGTGAGAAACTATTATGACGGATTTGGGATAATTTTTGAGAAACGTTTCCAGCCAGTTTCTCGCGTCGATGTCGAGATGGTTCGTAGGTTCGTCCAGAAGCAGAACGTCGGGCTTTTCAAGAAGCAGTTTTGCCATGTAAATTTTCATCTGCCAGCCGCCGGAAAATTCCGAAACTTTTTTGCTCCAGTGGCGCCTTAAAAAACCGAGGCCGCGAAGCACGTCATGTATTTCAGCGTCGATCGTATGCGCGTCGGTCATCATTATTTTTTCCTGCAGATCGCCGTAACGGTCCAGCAGCTTCTGGTACTGCTTTTCGTCGTAATTGCCGCTGGCGAAAAGCTCTTCTATTTCTCCGGCTTCTTTTTTCAGCCGGATCACTTCTTCAAAAACTTCCGAAACTTCATCGTATAAAGTTTTTTCGGATTTCATAATTATGTCCTGAGGCAGGTATCCGAACGTAGTGCCCTTCGGGCAGTTGAATTCGCCCGTATCGGACGATTCTATTCCCGCCAGTATTTTTAATATGGTCGATTTTCCCGAACCGTTTTCGCCGCAAAGGCCGACCACTTCGTTGTCGTTGACATGAAAAGTTACGTCTTTAAAAAGGCACCTTTCGCCGTGATACTTGGATAGATTTTTTACCGCGATCATAATTTCTCCGTTCTTTATTTTATATTGAATTTCTTTTTAAAATCTTCGATCTGAGTAGCATTTCCGATAGTTATAAGCACGTCGTCGTTTTCAAAGGCATAAGCGGACTTCAGGTTGTATTTATACTCGTCGGTCCTGACGTTGTGCGCCGCTATTACGAGAAGGCCCGTGGAATCTGTAATGTCGGCCGCCTTCACGGTTTTTCCAATCAGAGTGGAATCGGGCGTAATGGCGATTTCCTCTACGCGAAGAGATTTATCCTGGCTTCTTAACATCTTGTCAAGAAACGTGACTACCTTCGGCCTTATCATTTCCGACGCCATGCGCAGACCGCCTATGGCGTTTGCCGAAACGATAGAATCCGCTCCAGCCTTTCTGAGCTTGGCGATAGAATCGTCGTCGTTGGCGCGGCAGACGATTCTGATGGCCGGGTTGAGGCTTTTAGCCGTAATCACTATAAAAAGGTTGTCTTTATCGTTCGGCAGAGCGCAAATCAACCCGGCAGCGCGCTTTATGCCGGCTTTTATGAGGACTTCGTCTTCGGAGGCGTCGCCCTGAAGATACAAAGTAGCGTCTTTAAAAGGCATTTTCTCGATCATCGCGTCTTCTTTTTCAATCACCACGAACTGCCGTTTGGTCTTATGAAGCTCGTCTATGACGTGGCGTCCGACATTGCCCGCGCCGCATATTATATAATGCGAATTAAGCCTGTCGATTTTAGCTATCATTTTTTTCCTCCTTAAATATCCCTTGAGCTCGCCTTCTATAAATAAAGCCGTGACCATACTTATCGCATAAACGAACGAGCCCATTCCCACGATTATCAAAAGCATGGTAAAGGCCCTGCCCGCAGTCGAAAGTTCGTGAGTTTCGCCGTAGCCGACCGAAGCGAGCGTGATGACGGTCATGTAAAGAGCGTCGAAAACGCTCCACTTTTCGATTATTACATATCCCGCTACTCCAGATATAAAAATCAAGCCGATCAATAGAAATGTTTTTATAAGCTTATCGCGCAGTTCTTCCATAAATCCTTCTTTAATCAATGCGAAAGCATGTCTATGAAAGCTTCTATCCGTGTAATAACGCCTGCTTTGGCGCTATGCTCGTCGATGACAAGGTTTAAAAACGGAACGTTGCGCTCGCGCGCTTCGTTTTGAATAAGGGTTACCAGTATGGAATCCAGGCCGCAGCTGAACGGCGCAAGATATATGATGCCGTCCGCTTTGAAGTCGAGACCGCTCATAAAATATAATGCGCTGCGGTATATTTCGCGGCCGAAGGACCAGAAAAGCCCGGACGGAAATTTTGAAAAATCGCATTTAAAATCGTCCGAAGGCATGTCTTCGTAGGTTATCCCGAGAGCGTCGCGCCTGTTGAGCTCGCCGAGCAGCCCCATGTTTATATAGCCGTCATGCACATTATAAGGATGGCCGAGGACGCCTATTTTAAGCTTGAATTTCCTTAAAATTTCATTTTTGAATATACTGGTTCTTTTCCGGATTAAAAAATCATGACGCTCGATGCCTCTCTGGTAAGCCCTTTTTATTTTAGGAGCGCTGGAAGAAAATTTCGAGCCTATATCGCAAAAAACTTTTTCGTTAGAATGGCTGATAACGTCGAAAAGATTATCTATTATATAAGGCCCCTCCCCGCGTTTTAAGGCCGGTTTTTCGGGGTAAACGCAGCATCTTACCATATCGGTAAAGCCGATAACCTTGGGGCAGACATAGCTTTTATTTTCCAGCCTGAAAAAACGCGGAAGGAACATATAATCGCTGCCGCCGTCGAAGAGGGACTTCACATGGCCGAAAGCCAGCTTGATAGGAAGGCAGGAATCGGTGTGAGCGTACCTGGAGCCGCTTTTTAAAATAGCCGCGCAGGAGGGGGCCGATGTTTCAACTTCGACTCCGAGCTCATTGAAAAAAGTCTGCCATAAAGGGAAATAACGATAATATAAAAGCGTCCGCGGAACGGCCAGCCTTACGTTTGAAGAGTCTAGCATTGTCGCATACCTTAAACGCCCATAATTTTGACGATTACGCTTCTCTGCCTGGGACCGTCGAATTCGGCAAGGTAAACGGTCTGACCTTCTTTTAAATCGAATTTCGCGCCGGTAACGGGAATGGCTGTGTAATTGCCTATGAAAATAGATTTAAGGTGCGCTTCGGCGTTATTATCGATCATATTATGAACGTAGCTTGAATGATAAGGTACGAGCTTTTGAAGTATGATCTCGAAATCTTCCTTTAAATTTTCTTCGCAGTCGTTCATGTAAATGGCGGCCGTGGTATGCGGAAGAAAAATATGGCATACGCCGTCGACGATAGAGCTTTTAGCGAGAATTTCCTCGAGCGTTTTGCCTATGTCGTGGCCTTCGAGAGGGTTGGTTGTCTTAATGCCGAATTTTTCAGTGTGTATTCTCAAATTTGTCTCCATGCATAATTGATTGGCTTAATAAATAAAAATCAATCTTAAAAATCGATATTATATTTTAACATAATTTTTTTTAAAATTCAATTTTTAAGAAAAGAAAGATTATAATATAATACGATATCGGCTATTCGCTTTTTACGGCGGAATCGATTTTTTCCTCGACCAGATCGAAATTGATATGGCCTTCGGCCCTCAATATTATTTTTCCGGTTTTATCTATGACGAAAAGGGCTGGCGTTGAATAAATGGCGAACTTATCGGAAGCGTCGTAATCCGCGCTGAAAACGTGTTCGGTAATTTTATCGAAATAATTATCGTAGCCTGAAATGCCGTTATTTTTGATGAAATTTTTTACGGTTCCGCGCTGATCGGGCTTATCTACGTTTACCGCGATCAACGACAGCCTTGACTTATATTTTTTGTGAATTTCTCGCATAAATTTCATGTCCTTGACGCAGTTTTCACAGGACATAAACCAGAACCACACGAGCGCGGGAGCGCCGGGGCCGCCTTTAACCGGCTTATCGAATGAAATTATAACTTCCTTTAATGCGCCGGGTTCGAGAACGCAGATCGCCGGCGCAGGCGAACCTTCCCGCGGCGCGTTCGGATCGCCCATAAGCGGCCTGGCGGCCATGGAGCGGCCCGGCGCCGAAAAAATTAAAGCGGCCAGGAAAAGGGCGAACAGGCAAAACGAAATCAGTGCCTTTAAAAAGCGTTCCCAAACAATCTTACCGGCGTCTATATTGTTTTTTTCTTTCATGATAATCTCCGTTTTTTCTATGACTTTAATTTTTTCGCATCAGCGCAAAGAAAAAGCCTTCGCAGCCTTCTGAATCAGGCAGCAGCTGAAGCGCTTCGCAATCCTGGTCCAGCGCGTTGAACTCGCGGCCGAATCCCTTTAACTTCTCCCGGAGCGGAACGGGCGAAAAATCCTTATTTTCATTTAAAAATTCACGCACGATCTCTATATTTTCTTTTTTATTGATCGTGCACGTCGAATAAAGCATATATCCGCCCTTTTTCAACATTTTAGACACGTTGTTAATTATAGGTCTCTGAATTCGAGGCATATTGGTAAGATCCGACATATTAAAGCGGTATTTCAGCTCGACTCGGTTTCGCATCAGGCCGAGCCCCGAACAGGGCGCGTCAAGTAAAATGCGGTCGAAAATTTCGCCTTCGCCTTCGAAAGAGCTGAACTTGTTTTTGAGTTTTGCGATATCCAGGCAGTCGGACGAAGCGGTCATGGTGAAAATATTATTAAGCTTGAGCCTGTCGATGTTGTCGTTGATTTTGGCCGTTTTCGAATCGCTCGTATCTATTGCAATAATCCTGGCCGCGCAACTCGTAAGTTCGGCTATATGCGTGGTTTTGTTTCCCGGCGAAGCGCATGCGTCTAAAACGAGATCGTCGGGACGGGCGTCTAAAATATAAGCCGCCAGAAAAGCGCTTCGGCCCATAGGCGTGATCAGCCCCGCCTTAAACTCCCCGAGATCGGTCAGCATGAAATTAAACGCGCTCCTGTCGCACGAAAAAAGAGGCAAATCCCTATAGACCCGCCTCACCTCGACGAAGTATTTTTCGCCGAACTGCTTGATAAAATCGTCCCTTAGCTTCTGATTGTGAAGAATGAACGTATTCAGGCGGAACGTCGCGTCAGGCTGCTTGATCGAATTTTCAAGTATTTCGGCCGCGTTTTCGGCTCCGGTTTCGCAGACGATATGGGCGGCGAGTTCGCGCGGACAGGAATAACGGAGCGAAAGCGAGGCCGCTTCGTCCTTCTGCTTTATTTCAGGAGCCACGAAACTCGACTTTTCGAGAAAATTGTTGACGGCGAGAACTAAAGAGCTCGCTATGGCGCCGTTTTGATACTGCCTCAAAAGTATCTTAAGCTCGCTTAAAACCCCTTCGGAATTTGACTGAAAATAACACATCGCGAGCGCGAGCGAAATTATCTTAAGCGTCAGAGCGGAATTTTTTTTCAGAAAAAGGTCCTTTAAAATATATTTTTTAGCTATATAGTCGAACGTGAGCCTTCTCTGTATATAATAAACCGAAAAATTAATGAGCTTATGCCGGTGCTCGCTTTCGACGGCACCTTTTCTTTCGGCGTCAGCCCAGAAAGCTCGCAGGCGGGTTATTCGAAAGTCCGCGTTATTTATAAAAAAATCGAATATAAGATAAATATTTGCTAATTTCGGCATCCTGAAAATTCCAATCGCTTTTTAAATTACCGGCGCGCGGCCTTAAATCCTCGCGCTCATTTCGATATGCTCGATCCCGGCTTCCTTGAAAATATCGCCGCGCCTTGTGAAACCGAATTTTTCATACAGCCCGCATACATATACCTGCGAATGAAGTACGATTTCTTCATAACCCCGTTCACGGGCGGTTTCGATTAATTTTTCGACTATAAGTTCGCCGAGCCCCAGCCCCCTGAACTCTTTAAGCACGCAAACGCGGCCGAGCTTGACTGTTTTAGCTTCGCGGAGCGGCCCGCCGGAGTATTCGACCAGCCTTCCGGCGCCGGCGCATTCGCCGTTCCCGTTTAAAACGGCCAGATGAACCGTCCCCGGGGCGGTTTCGAATTCGTCGATCTCGATGGAAATATCCACGTTCTGTTCTTCAACGAAAACGGCTCGCCGCACCGCGAAATATTTTTCTAAAAGATCCGCCTGGCCCGCGGGATCTATTATTACGGCGTTAAAACCTTTCATCCATTAAAACCCCATATCCATGATCGTTTCAAGCCCGAAATAAAAACCTTTTCTTTTTACGGACTCGCGTATCGCCAGCGCCACTCCGGGCATGAAAGATTCGCGCGACATGCTGTCGTGACGGATGGTAAGGACCTGTCCGGCGTCGCCGAATATCACCTGCTGATGAGCGAGAAATCCCGGCAGCCTTACAGAATGAATGTTCACGCCGCCGAACTCCCCGCCGCGGGCCCCTTCGAGGCTAACTTTCTCGTCCAGGCGCTTTACCTGCGCGTAGCTTGCGGCCATCATTTCGGCGGTAAGCAGGGCCGTGCCCGAAGGCGCGTCCGCTTTTTTATCGTGATGCATTTCTATTATCTCGGCGCGGCCCATAAATTTAGCCGCCATGGCTGAAAATTTCATCATCAGCACCGCGCCTATGGCAAAATTAGGAGCTATAAGCGTAAAAAGGCCGTTTTCGAGCGTGAGCCTTTTGAGCTCCTCGCGCTGCCCGGCTGTAAGCCCGGTAGTGCCCACTATGCAGCTTATATTCCGCCGCAGTGCGCCCGCCGTGTTTTCAAAAACGCAAGACGGATGGGTAAAATCGACCATGACATCGACTCCGCCCGGGGTGTTTTCAAGCGTTACTTTATCGTTGATTTTCAGGCCGAACGCCTCGCCCGCATCTTTTTTAAAATCGGCCAAGGCGCACAATTTCATATCGCCGGCCTTTGCGACCGTCTCGCATACGGCGGTACCCATGCGGCCCAGACAGCCGCTTACAGCAACTTTTATCACGCTAATAACAACCTTTCCGGCAAGAGCCGATATTTTCGTAATTAAAATAAATCTGGTTCTTTCTCGATTGGTGCGGATGAAACTTTTTATTAAGTTGAAAGTTCGCAGTGCGAGCTCCAGCCTTAACCATTAGCTATCCAATACACACCATTCGCTAATACCCGCCCGCCTGAAATGAAACGAGCCGTAAATCTTTATACGTGTATGTTTTCTTTCTGGTACGCGCCGTTATAAGTCGCGCTTACCGGCGAATCGAACTTATAAAACACCAGCTGAATAACCCTGGCATTTTTCTCGAGATATATTCCATTTTCATTATATACAACCAGGAGCGCCGAAGGCCTTCCGCTGTAGCCCGAATCCCAGAGCGCGGTCTGTATGGTGGCGCCGGAGCGCAAAAGCGACGAGCGCACTCTGGCGAAAGCGAACATATCGGGATCTATATTGGTGATTTCATTAAAAAGCACCATGTAGCAGCCTTTTGGAAGAAAAGCCATCCCTTTTTCATCGAAATCTATCTTTTCGGTTTGGGATACGGCGCGGTCTTTATTTGAAACCGCTATACGTCCGGCCGAAGTGAGTCTGGACACTTCGCGAAGCGTGAGTTCGATGCCGTTCGGCTGGACCTGGTCTTTGGGACTGGCCATAGCCTCAACCAGCGGTTTTTCACGGCAGAGATATTCGTTGAATTCGTTGGAAGATAAAAATTGCATAAGTTCCTCTTTCTTTATAATTAATTGCGCTTGAATATAAAACGGGTTATTTCTTTTTTTCTTTGAATTTCTTTTTCAATAAATTAATTCCGGCGATTATGGCCAGAGTATACGCGGTCTCTCCGGCGCCGCTGATGACGCAGAAGGCTATATCGGCCATGACCGAAACATGCCGGAAAGGTTCTCTTGCGAAAACGTTGGATAAGTGCACTTCGGCGAACGGCGTTTCGCAGGCGAGCAGGGCGTCGCGCAGGGCAATGGAATAATGCGTCAGCGCGCCCGCGTTGACTACGAGCAGGTCGTAAGCGCCGCGCGCATCCTGGATGCGGTCTATGAGCTCGCCCTCGTGGTTGGATTGAAAATGATCTACCTTGACCGGCATTTCATATTTATATTCCGCCGCCGCGCCGACGATTCGTTCGAGCGGAGCCTGCGGATAGACCGACGTTTCGCGCAAGCCGAGCATGTTCAGGTTCGGTCCGTTGATTATCAATATTTTTAAGCGCATTTTTAAACCTCTTTACTATATCGCCTTAAGCTATATTCCAAAAAAATTTTCAGCCGTGGCGGTGCTGAGCGAACAAAAAGAGCCGTATTCGATATTTTTTATGTCCGCTATGGCGGAAGCGACGGCGGATACGTTTGCAGGCTCGTTAAGCCGTCCGCGCATATGGTGCGGCGCAAGATAAGGGCAGTCGGTTTCGACCATTATCCTTTCGGCCGGGACCCTGGAAATTATATCGAATACCTGCCCCGGCGGGCCGTCGTGAAGGCTTTTATCGTCGAGAGCCTCTCTGAATGAAATTTTACGTTTTTCAGCGGCGCGGTATATGTTTTTTAAAGGATAAGTGATGCTGGCGGTGAATGAAATATATAACCCTCGCTCCACGGCCCATTCCGCAAAATCCGCGTCGCCCGAATAGCAGTGTATAACGCCTTTGAAATCGATATTCCCTGCGAAGCTCTTGAAATCCTCGAACGCGTCCCGGATGTGTATCACCGTCGGAAAGCCAAGTTCACGGGCCATGGAAAGCTGCCTTAAAAAAACTTTTTTCTGGATATCGCGCGGCGAAAGATCGCGGTAATAATCGAGTCCTATTTCCCCCACCGCTACGACAGCGGAGCTTTTAACGAGCTCTTCGAGCTGGCGCGAATGGCGAGGTTCATCGAATTCTTCGGCGTTATGCGGATGGAAACCGTAAGTTGCGAAAATATAATTTTTATTGGCGCGCGAAAGCTCTATATTTTTTAACGAAGTGCTCTCGTTGCAGCCTACCGATATTATCTTCTTAACGCCTGAATTTCTGGCGTTTTCTATAACGGCCGCCAGTTTTTCCGCGCCGTATTCCGGCCCGTCGAGATGGGCGTGAGTGTCTATAAGCTCCGGCAAAATATTATTTCCTCTTTCTTTAATCGCGCTAATGTTTCATTTCTTTGATGCTGCGCATATTCGGCGGTATATCGCAGTACCTCGTGAAGCGGTTGCGGCCGTTCTGTTTTGACGAATAAAGCGCGATGTCGGCGCATTCTATAAGGTCTTTTTTGTCCTTCGAATCCGAAGGGAATTCGGAAACGCCGAGAGAAATCGTTATCGGCACGCGCTTGCCGTCGACCATAAACTGATATGATTCCACGGCTTTCCTGATACGCTCGGCCGGAACGACAGTCTCTTCGTTTGATTTTTCGGGACATATCACAACGAATTCTTCTCCGCCGTAACGTGCGACTATATCGACTTCGCGGACGCTCTGCTGAACGATGCGCGCCACCTCGCGGAGCACCTGATCGCCCACCTGATGGCCGTAAGTGTCGTTGAATTTCTTGAAATGGTCTATGTCGGTAAGAATTAGCGAAAATTTATATCCGTAACGTTCGGAGCGCGAAAGTTCGTTGCTCAGGCGCTGCTGGAAATAACGGTGCAGGTAGAGTTTGGTGAGGCCGTCGGTGATGGCCAGCTTGTATAAAATAGCGTTATCTATGGCGATAGCGCCCTGCACCGAAAGCGAATTAAAGAGCGAAAATTCTCGCTCGCCGAAATAATCAGGGATGGATTTCGTTGCGTTCACCACGCCGATAATTCGTTCTTTGACGATCAGCGGCACGGAAATCAAAGTGCCCGGATAGATTTCGCCTTTTTTGAACTTGCGGAGGATATCGGAATTCTGCGCGTCGGTTATAAGCAGAGGTTTTCCCGTCTGGTAAACGTGGCCGCTAAGCCCTTCGTTGACGTCCACGTCGTAGCTTTCCAGATCGGACGAAGAAACCTTGGCGATACTCGCCGTCAGCTTGCCCGTCTCCTCGTCGAAAAGCATTACCGAAGCGCGGTCCGCGCCGATAGTCTCGATGTATTTGGAAAGTATCAGCTTCATAAGGTCTTCCAGATTCAGCACCGAGCTTATTTTCTGGCCCACTTCGTTTATGGTCTCCAGCTCCCACACCTTATAAGCGAGATTCTGGCGCATCAGGTCGAAATTGTAGGCGAGCTGCCCGACTTCGTCGTTGGCCCTCACGGCCACCGCGGTTGCGAGATCGCCCCTGGATATGCGGTTGGCGTCATCTACGAGCTTGAAAATAGGCCGGGTGAAGCTTACGGCAATTATCAGCGCGATTATCACAGCTATTATAAGGCATACGAATACGAAATACCAGACCTGTTTTTGAAGCAGTTCCGCCTCGAGAAAAGCCTCCTGCTTGGTCTGTTCGAGCACCACGTAGGCGGGCGGAAAGAAAATGCTCGAATAGTTTTGAGTGGGCTTGAATTTATTGAGCGGCGAAGCCGCGTACAAAAGCAGGTTTTCATCGGAAGAGTTGAGCGTGGCTTTAAGGACGCCCGAATCCCTCGAGCTGTCGATTTTGGACTCGCCGATCTTAGAAAGCAGGTACTGCGACCCCGGAAGCTTTTTGCCTATCAGCGTCTTATCGGTAGAATGAGCCACGGCGGAGCCTTCGGAGTTGATTATGTAGGATACGCCGGTTTTGCCGAGCTGCACGCGGTCTATAATAGGCCAGAGCATGCGCAGGTCGAGGTCCGCGATAAGTATTCCGCTTACCTTGAAAGCTGAATCGCGGACGAGAATCGCCATGGTGAGCGTGGGCAGGTTGCCGTCTACGAAGTAAATATCGGACTGGTAATATGCGTTATAATTGCCCTTAACGATAAGGGAATGAAGGACTTTGGAAGTCAGCGGCGTGGAATCGTGAAGTGTCGCGTAAACTTCGTTTCCGTCCATATCTATTATGGCGATTCTGGTAAAAATTTTAAAGTTCGAAAGCAGGGATTCGAATATGGCCTTGATGGTTACTACGTCAAAAGAACGTACGGCCGGAACTTTTGACGTCGAAATAAGTATCTTGTTGGCGTTTTCGATAAGCTGCCCTATTTCATGAGAAATAATATCGGCTATTTCGAAGCATGATTCGATAACTTTTTTCTGAATTACGTCTTTTTCGGACTTGATGGCTATGGAGCCGAGCAGCAGAACCGAACCTACGATCAGTATGACGAAGGCGGCCAGCAGCTTCTGCCAGAGGGAAAACCTGATTTTAAACCCGCGCGGGCTTTTAAGCTTTTCTTTAATGTCTTTTATAGCCGGCTTCTCGAATATTTTTAATTCATCGTTACTCATAAAACACCTCTTCAATGATTGGTAAATTCTATCATATCTTTCTTTTTTTTACAAGATGTTAATGCACATAATCGTCGGGAGTGCGCTAAATATTTTCTATGAGCGCGCGGTTGAATTTTAAATATTTTTATGTTAACATTATCTTTAAAAAATTATCCGCTCATAAGCTTGATAAAACAGGAGAAATAAATATGTCGGACACGCCACGCAAACGCTCGGCATTTTCGAAGCCCGAACAGGGCGGCTCCGCCGGCCAGTATTCCGCCGGTTACGGCTCTTCCGGCTCTTTGGAACCGGACCCCGGCGCGGCGGCGGAACGCTCGTCCGACCCCTGCGTATATGGTCCGCAGCAGGCCGATATAAGCTCGATGCCGGAAAACATAAAAGTGGATCTCACCACGCCTCTTGAATGGCTCTGGGTTATATT
>JAKPTH010000161.1 GCA_029571125.1 bacterium | reverse complement strand
CCTTGCCAGGCTCGGGCATTTTTAAATAATCGAAAAATTTGACGAGCTCGGCCAGATAAAACTTGACGGAAGGCAGTTTTTTAGATTCGAGCCTGAAAAAAGCCTTCTGAGTGTTGTTTTTATAAATTGCGGTTTTGATATATGAATTTCCGTGCGAAACGGAAATATTAATGGCCGGCTGGTTTTTGTTCAATTTTCTTTTCCGTTTCCTGCGGCGCCGGAGCTTCCGAGTATATCTGGGTGTTGTTTCTTCCGGCTTCTTTAGCGCGGTAAAGAGCGTCGTCGGCTTTTTTTATGAGCATGAGCTTTTCCGTGGCGTCGTCGGGAAATATTGAAACGCCTATGCTGATAGTCACATGCAGCGGCTTTTCCTGGCCCGGAAACTCGTAGGCCTCTACGCGCTTACGGAGTCGTTCCGCGAGGACCTTAGCTCCGGCTGCGTCGGTTTCGGGCATTATGACGGTAAATTCCTCGCCGCCGTAACGGCATGGAATGTCTATATTGGCTCGCACAGAGTCTTTGACTATTTTTGCGGCCTCGATGAGCACTATATCGCCCTGCTGATGGCCGTAAGTATCGTTGAATTTCTTGAAATGATCAACGTCGAAGAGCATAAGCGACAGCTTGGTGCCGTAACGCGCGGACCTCTTGAGCTCCTCGTCGAGGCGAACCTGAAAATACCTGTGGATGAATAGCTTGGTCATGCCGTCGGTTATGGACTCTTCGTAAACCCTGGCTTTATTTATCGTAACGGCGGCCTGCGACCCCAGAACCATCATCAGCTTGGTATCATTGGCGTTGAATTTAAGGTTGTCTTTTTTATTCACTATGTTTATAACGCCTATAACGCGGTCTTCTATTTTAAGCGGTACGCACAGCAGGGAATCTATCTGAGCGCGCTCGATAAATTCGGCGTATTTTTTGAAAAGCTCGTCGGTTTCACCGCGGTTGATAATGAAAGGCTGGCCGGTTTCAGCCACTGTGCCCGCGACGCCTTCGCCCATTTTAAGCTTTATATAGCTTTTCATTTGATGCGTATGGCCGCTTACAAGGCTTAATTCGAGCTCTTTGTCTTCGTTGAGAAGCATTATGGACCCCTTCTGAGCTTTCAACGCGTCGATAGCGTTGTTCATGATGATACGCAGAAGTTCATCGCGGTCCGAAACGTAATTCATTTTATTTGAAACATTGTACAGTATGGATATGTTATAAGACATCCTGTTGAAAGTTTCAGCGAGCAGGCCCAGCTCGTCGCTGGTGGTAACCTGTATCTGATGGCCGAAATCGCCGAAGGAAATCTTATCGACGCCGTCTACGAGTTCGGATACAGGCCTGAGTATTATGCGGGCGAGGATGATTGAAACGAGAAAGCCCAGCACGATGGCTATTATAGCTATTATAATGACTTTACGGGCAGTTGAGTAAAGCTCTTCTTCTAATTTTTTTAACGAGTATCCTATTCTGACTTTTCCGTAATTAGTCTGCCCCTCTACGATAGGGCATGAGATGTCTATATACTTTATTCCGCTCGATTTTTCGCGCCAGTTTTGAATGAATTCGGATTGGGCGTTAAGCGCGCTCAGAGAAACCTCGTCGGTAAAAGAAGAAAAAGGCGAGCCCTCGTAATTTTTGGAATCGACTTTATTCACGTGAACGACGCAGGTTTTGTTGAGTTCTTCAAAAATATAGCAATAAGCTACTTCGCTGTCTTTTTTTATATCTTCGATATAGCCTTTTAATCCGGTGTAATCATTTTGCATCAGCGGGCCTTTTGAAACGTTGGCGAGCGTACGCGCAAGCAAAAGGCCTGAATTTTGCATTTTTTGAGTGATGATTTGCTGCTCGTGAGTGATGACGACGTAAGTAAGCGCCGACAGCACCACGACGATAAGCGCG
>JAKPTH010000157.1 GCA_029571125.1 bacterium | reverse complement strand
TCCAACTCCACCAGCGAAATAACCGAAGAAGAAATAGAAACGGATATCAAATTCCTGCTTCAATTATGGGATAAAATCGTGGGGCGCATACATAAGTCGGGCGTTTATGCCATGATACACAACGAATTAAACATAGCCATGAAGATTCTTCGCGATTTATTCACTCACGACGTAAGTGAAATATACGTAGATTCTGAAGAGCAGTATATGAAATTACGCGAATATTTCGAATTTATGGCGCCGCGTGAAGTCGAGAAGTTAAAATTATATAAGGACGAAGTTTTTATATTTGAAAAGATGGGAATAGACCGCCAGATAGACCGCGCGCTTAAAACACATGTATGGCTCAACTGCGGCGGTTATATAATCATTCAGAAAACGGAGGCCCTCACGGCTATCGACGTAAATACGGGCAAATTTACCGGACAGGACGACCTGGAGGAGACGGTATTTAAAACCAACCTTGAAGCGGCATATGAAATTGCCCGCCAGATAAGGATACGCGGAATCGGCGGAATAATAATAGTCGATTTTATAGATATGATAAAAGAAGACCATAAAAATAAGATAATGGAAGTAATGCGCGAAAACTTTAAAAAAGACAAATCGAAAAACTCCATTATAGGCATCACCGAGTTCGGCCTCGTAGAAATAACCCGCGAGCGCGTTTCAAAATCCATAAACGAAGTCCTTTTACAGCACTGTCCATATTGCAAAGGCACCGGAAAAGTTTACGCTTCAAAATTAATTTCAAATAAAGTCAGAAGCGAAATCGCTAAAATGGCTAAAATGTCCGAATCCGATAAAATTCTGGTCAATACTCATCCCGATGTGGCCGCTCACCTGCTCGGAGAAGAAGGCGAGCGCGTCAAGCTGCTCGAAACTCGTCTCGGTAAAAGCATTTTTGTGCGCGCCGACGAAACTTATCATGTCGAGCAAATTCAGGTAAGCGTTATGTAGGGTCTTTTTGTCATAAAATTTTGAAACGATTCGAAAGCGGCCGCGACGGCGGGCGGGGCCGTAAGCAGGAGGTAAAAAAAAATGCCTATTTTTGAGTTCAAGTGCAAAAAATGCGGCGAAAAGTTTGAAAAAATACAGCTTAAAAGCGCTCCGGACCCGTGCTGTCCATTGTGCGGAGCGGCATCCGACAGGCTGATTTCCAGCTTCGGTTTCGTGGGATCCGCGGACGGCAAAAGCTCGGCTAAGATAGGCCACAGCTGCGGCTCATGCTCTACGCACAACTGCGGCTCGTGCTCGCATTGATGAAGGTGAAGCTTAAAACGCCCGCTTCTGGCTTTTAATAAACGCGCCGCGTTATTTTTAAATCTATAATACAGGAGAGTTTAGTTTTTTATGCATATAAGCGATTTTAAATATACCTTTCTGATTTTAGTTTTGCTGCTTCTGGTCAAAAGCGATTTTTCATACGCCAACGCTTCCGAAAAAGAAGAGCTTAAAAAAGTTAAGGCGAGAATAAGCGACGCGGCCTCGCAGCCTTTGAAAAATGCCGCGGTTTTAAAAGTCGTAGAGTTTGAAACCGGTACTGAAGAAAACCGTATAGGCGTTTTAAAAACCCATACAGGAAAAGTGCCTTTCGGCATGTTTAACGCGCCTTCCTCTTTTTTCGTCGATGAAAAACAGAATTTATATGTCATTGACTGCAGAAATTACAGAGTAAGCGTTTTCGATCTTAAAGAAAAGTGCGATTTCGTAAAGTCCATCAATTACTTTACCGATAAAGACCACATCGCGCATATGATAGATCTGGCCGTTACTCCGGACGGCTCCATATATCTCGGCGATAATAAAAATTTATCCGTGGTTAAGTTTTCTTCGCTGGGAATACCCGAAGCCGTGTTCGGAGCGAAAGAAAAGGAATTTCCAGGTTTGAAGCAGATAAACGAAATAGCCGTAGATAAAAAAAATGTGTTATATGTTAAAGATTACGTGCAGCGTAAGATTTTTAAATTCGCTTCGAGCGGCGGGAAAAGTTCTTACGACGGAGAGATAGCGTTTACAAGCGGACTTTGCTTTTTTTCTGATAACGCCCATCCGTATTTTGAATTCCACGAGGATTCAAAGTCCTGGAAAGTCTTCGCTGCGATGGCTGACGGCGAAGTAGAAAAGATGATAACCGAGATTAAACGCGAATCGCCCGATCAAAATATTCAATTTATCGGAATCGATTCAGCGGATAATCTTTACGTTAAATCTTTCGCGCGCGGCGCTATAGAAATAATAAGAGTATCGCGCGACGGTAAAATCGTTGAAAAATTCGCCGGACATAACCAGCCCGATTTCGACGCGACGAGATTTTTCTTTGTGAATCCAGTTAAAAAATCAGTTTACGCCGTAAAATATAACGGTAAAAATATTCAAATCGACGAACTTTTAAAAACGAAATAAGGTGCGTTTAATTGTCTATTACCAACTTATACAGGGGCCTCGCTTTTTTTCATTACGGGATTATCGAAAAAATCAGGCGCGAGACCAAAAAGCTTCAGGACGGCGATTGCGCCGACATAGTTTTAAGTTTCGACCTCAATAAGAGCTCCCAGAAAGTTAAAGCGACCCTCGCCGCGGGGCAGTACAAAATCAGAAACCGCCATAAAATTTCATTCGGCCACGAGGAATCGGCCGATGAAATTACCATAAGCGATAAGCTGATAGCGCTTCTCGAGAGCACGCCCGAAAAAATTTACGCGGTCGATTTTATCACGCTGGAAGCGGTTCCGCTACATTTTGCGTCGGAATACGGAAACGTAAAGCTGGCGGCGACCGA
>JAKPTH010000145.1 GCA_029571125.1 bacterium | reverse complement strand
CTATTCTTTTACTTAAAGAACGGCATCTTGCCGCCGCCCATCTTTCCGAATAATCCCGACATTTTATTCATCTGCTTCATCATCTTGCGAGTCTGTTCGAACTGCTTGAGAAGCTTGTTGACGTCGGAAACGTCGCGCCCGGAGCCCGCGGCGATACGCTTTCTGCGCGAGCCGTCGATTATGGACGGAAGGCGCCGCTCCTGCCTGGTCATGGAACGGATTATGGCTTTAATATGCTCGATTTCCTTTTCGTCGATTTTTACGTCTTTGAGCTGCGGTATCGACGAGAAACCCGGAATCATCCCCAGAAGCTGATCGAGCGGCCCCATCTTCTGGACCTGTTCTATCTGAGTAAGAAAGTCGTCGAATGTAAAAGTGGCTTCGCGAAGGCTCTTTTCGAGCTCCTTCATCTTTTCGACATCCATATTGGACTGAGCCTTTTCTATGAGCGAAAGTATGTCGCCCATGCCCAGAATTCTGGAAGCCATGCGTTCCGGATGGAAAGCTTCCAGCGCGTCCAGTTTTTCACCCATACCGACGAGCTTGATAGGCTTTTCGGTAATGTGACGGATCGAAAGCGCGGCGCCGCCGCGTGCGTCGCCGTCGAGCTTGGTCATTACGAAGCCCGTTACCGGAAGCGTGTCGTTGAACTGCTTGGCTATATTTACCGCGTCCTGGCCGGTCATGGCGTCTACGACAAGAAGTATCTCTTCAGGCGGGACCGCCGCGACTATGTCTTTTAGCTCTTTCAT
Source organism: bacterium (assembly GCA_029571125.1). Classification (GTDB taxonomy): domain Bacteria; phylum Muiribacteriota; class UBA9980; order UBA9980; family UBA9980; genus UBA9980. The sequence goes on along the minus strand of JAKPTH010000145.1, from coordinate 4,578 downwards.
GAGCTCTTCGTCGATATGGAGACGGCCGGCGGTATCCACTATGACCACGTCGCAGGCGTCTATCATGGCTTTATCTTTTGCGTTTTTAACGATTTCAACCGGCGAAACCTGATTGCCCATTGAAAAAACGGGGACCTTCAGCTGCTCGCCTATGACTTCGAGCTGTTTGATGGCTGCCGGCCTGTATATATCGGCCGCTACAAGCATGGGCTTGTGACCTTTTTTACGTATATACGCCGCGAGCTTTCCGCAGGAAGTGGTTTTACCGGAACCCTGAAGGCCGCACAGCATTATGAAGTGAGGCGCTTTTCCGCCGAGGGAAATGCGGGTTTCCTTGCTTCCGACGATCTCGATAAGGGCGTCATGAACTATTTTTATAACCTGCTGCGCGGGCGTCAGAGAGTTTAAAACTTCCTGCCCGACGGCTTTTTCTTTTACCCGGTCTATAAAAGCCTTCACCACTTTAAAGTGGACGTCGGCCTCCAGCAGGGCGAGTTTTACCTCTTTGAGCGCGTCCTGGATATTTTGTTCCGTGAGACGGCCCTTTCCGCGGAGGGAATTGAATACACTCTGAAGTTTGTCGCTCAGGCTTTGAAACATATATACTCCAAAAATAAGGCTTTTTTTTAACACTTAATTATACTTTAATTCAAGGAAAAAGTCAAGAAGTTTTAAATTAATTCATAACTAACAGAAAAAGGTTACCGGTAATTAACCAATTTTTGATTTTTTAGTATTGACATTATTTTCAAGATTGGGTATAATCGAAAAAAAACAAAAATAAATTTTTTATGTTCAAGGAGTTTATAATATGAAATTCAAAAGCGTCTTAATTATTCTCTTAATATTAGCTCTCGCAATTCCGGCAACATCTTCCGCGCGCGAACGCAAATTTAAAAACGAAGGCGAACTCACCATCTGGAATAACGAATTCGGCGGTTCATTAAACCTCGGCAACGCCGGCTATAACCTCAAATCCAACTTCAAAGGCGACGGCGATTTCGGCAAAAAAACCGTTCCGGGTTTCGGATGGATACATAACATAGGCAAATTATCCGACGTATACGTTCATTACAATAAAATTGAAAATTCCGGCAGATTAAGAGCGGTCGGCACCGGCACGGTTTCGTTCAACGGCACCAACTATACGGTAGTCGGCGGCGTAGCCACAATCAATATGGATCTTAAAATGGACATATTCGACATCCTCGGCGCACGCGAAATCGCCAGAGGCGAAAACGGCTACCTCGATTTCGTTTACGGCTTTAAAATAATGAAATGCTCTTTCGAAGCGGTTGACGCGGCTAACGTAAATAACAGAGCCAGCTACAACGTAACCCTTCCGCTTCCTAATTTCGGCGTGCGCGGCGTTTACCACCTGAGCAAAGACTGGAACGCATACGGCCAGTTCTCCGGCTTCAGCCTCAACCGCAGCAATAAAGGCGGCACATTAAAATATCTCGATTTCGGAGTGGAATATAAAATCAAAAAACAGACCAGCCAGAACGTCGACTGGTCGATTATGCTCGGCTACAAAGACGAATACGTTAAAGGCAACGACAATAACAACAACATCGTTATCGAACACAAAGGCCCCCAGTTTAAAATCGTAGGCCGTTTCTAATCGGCTTAAAAATCAAATCGAAAGTTATATATAATCCGCAATAATGTTAAAAACGCCGAATTTTTATTCGGCGTTTTTTTATGTATATTAAAGTTGACAGTTTTTAAATTATTTAGTAAAATCAGTTTATCTTATTACAAAAAATATGGTTTGACATCGATTTATAAATAAAATTACGGAGGTAATTATGAAAAACAACGCACGCTGTCTTATGGGCATTTTGCTCTGCCTGGCATTCATCTGCTTCTTATCGCTTTTAAGGCCGGCCGGCGCCGCCGAAAAGAAAATAGAATGCGGTGTGGTAAACGGAATGGCTATGTTCATGGAATCCTCCGAAGGAAGCTGGGTGGAAATGCAGGGCAGCTTCGAAGTTAAAATAGGCAATAAAATAAAAATGGGCGCCTCCGGCGAAGCCGTCATCAATTATTCCGACGGCACGAAAATCAATGTCAGGCCTGAAACGGAAATCGAAATTAAAGCCGACGGCATAAGGCTGAACGAAGGCGGCATATGGATAAAACTTATAAAAACAAAATCCGGGTTTAAAGTCGATACCCCTTCGGTTACGATAGGCGCGCGCGGAACGATTTTCGCCGTAATTAAAAAGCAGGAAAAAGTCCTTGTCAAGCTGGTGGAAGGCCTTATCAACGTCGTAAACCGCAAAAGCGGCAAAACGCTCGCCATGAAAGCCGGAGACGGCGTTATAATAAAAGCCAAAGAAATGATCGAAATCAACAAGCTCGATAAAAACAAAATCGACGCCATATTAAAAGAAAATTCATTCGCCCCTTCGGATCTTGACTTTTCAGCCGTTCCCGACGTGTTAAAAGTTAAACTCAAAATGAGCGGCACGACGCTCGGCTCGGAAAATACGGCCGCACCCGCGGCCGCCACCGCGGAAAACGTTATAGAACCCGCGGCCGAAGATCCCGGCGCAAACGGCCAGGAAAAAGGCGGCATAATCAACGATTCTCGCTCCGCGGGCGACGGAGACGAAAAAACGCTTAAAGACCTTCTCGGCCGCTGATTTTATGTTTAAAATCAGGAGAGGGACGCTTAAATATTTAATTTCGGCTGCTGTATTTACGATTATATGCGTTTTATACTCCGGGTCCGTCTTTGAAAGCCTCGAACTCGCCACCATCGACTGGCGGTTTATGCATAACCAGCAGAAAGGCGATTCGCGTTCGGTGGCGGTCGTCGAAATCACGGGCGACTGCCTTAAAGAAATTTCGAGCTGGCCCATAAAACGCTCCATAATCGCCGCGGCCATAGAAAAACTTATGGCGGCCGGCGTCAAAACCCTGGCCATAGACATTTTATTCGCCGACAGGACAGAAAAAGCCGAAGACGACGCGCTGATATCGGTTATAAAAAAACACGGAGACAAAATAATATTCGCAGCCCAGCTGGTCGAAAGCTTTTCGGCGGCCCCCGGGCGGGACGAGGCGATGAAAACCCGTTCGCTTATATCGCCGCACGAATCCTTCGGCGTCGCTTCCGCACGCTGCGGGCTTATAAACATCGAATACCTGGGACTCAATAAAGACGGCGCCGTAAGAAACGTAAACCTTTTCACCGAAAGCGCCGGCGGACGCATGCGGCTGCTTTCGCTCGCGGGCGCGCTCGATTATCTGGACCGCGGCGGTGCGGCGGATGCGGCGCGAAAGTTTTTACACGCCTCCGATTCGCCTTTTTTTATAAATTACTACAGGCCGTATCACGATTCTTACTTTACCAAACTCGTATTTTCAACTCTTTTAAGTCAGGACACCGAAGAGACGGCCTCTCTTGCAGCCGGAAAGCTGGTTTTTCTGGGAGTCAGCGCGCCGGCGGTACCGGATATGCGCTTGACGCCGTTCGGCGTGATGCCCGGAGTAGAAATCCACGCAAGCGTAGCGGCCAATATAATCGAAAACAATTACGCCTCCCGCGCCGGGAGAAATTTTAATTACTGCGTATTGTTTTTTTTATGCCTTATAACGCATTTTTATCTTCAAAAATTCAGGGCGGCTTACGATATTCCGGTGATATGCGCTTTTTACGGCGCTTATCTGGGCGCGGCATGGATTCTGACGGTAAAGTGGCGTTTTTTTATCGATCTGCTGCCGCCGCTGTGGCTTCTGATAACTCAGGCGATCGTCTTCAGGTTCTATCAGAACATTCGGCAAATATACATATCCAATCTCGAACTTCAAAGGATGCTCGACAGGATGGGCGGCCTGTATAAAATAGCCCGCCTCTCGCAGGAGCTGACCGGGCTTCAGGAATTGCTGAACATAACCGTCGTCGAAATGTCGAAGATACTCAAATGCAAAAGAATATCCATCGTCATCGAAGACCCGAAATCCAAATTCCTCATTTTAAAAGCCGCTATAGGATTCGGCAACGAAGACAGGCCCATCGAAAATCTGGTACTGGACCGTAAAAGTCCCGTGGTATCCAAGGTAATAGAAACTTCCACGCCGGTGCTGGTTAAAAACGTCGACGAGCACGACGGATTAAAGGCCGGCGAAAGCGTTAATTATAAGACAAAATCCTTCGTCTGCGTGCCTATAATCATAACAGGTCACGCCGTGGGAGCGCTCTCGCTGACCGACAAGGAAAACCAGGAAAACTTCACCGACGACGACTTAAAAGCTATAGTGGTCTTCGCCGGGCAGATTTCCAGCAATATCGAACACCTCTTCAGCATAGAAACCCAGATGGAAAGGCGCAGGCTCGACAAAGAGCTTGAAATAGCGAGCGGCATGCAGAAAAAGCTTGTGCCGTCCGGCATTAAAAACATAGCGCGCTATGAAATTTTCGGAAGCTATATTCCCGCAAAAGAAGTAAGCGGCGACTACTACGACTGCATCGAGCTGGACGAAAAGCACCTGCTGCTGCTGGTGGGCGACGTATCCGGCAAAGGCGTTCCGGCAGGACTTTTCATGATGACGGCGCGCACTTTTCTT
>JAKPTH010000104.1 GCA_029571125.1 bacterium | reverse complement strand
GTATGAATAATATTAACGGCCCTGGCAATCCTACCAATAATGGCGTACATATGGAGCAGGCTGTTAAAAATTTGGAAAGTAATTCCAATGCCGGTTCGGCCAATGTTTTAAAAGCTGCGAATATATTAAAATCGGCTAACGAAAATAAGCCTGCCGATAATCAGAATAGCGTAAAGCAGCAGCCGCTGGATCCTCAGGAAATTTCAGACGCGGTAGATAAGGCGAATAAATTAGTATTAATATTTGACAAAAGTACAAGATTCGTTTATAATCAAAAATTAGGAGTAAATTTTATAGATATTGTCGATAATTATACTAACGAAGTAATTAAAAGAATACCTTCCGAAGAAATGAGACGCTTTATGGAAGCCGTAGAAACCGCGGTAGGTATGATTGTCGATGAAAAAGCTTAAAAAAGCATTTTATATGCGAATTGGGGGTAAGTTATTATGAGCGTTTTCAGCATTTCGGGCCTGTCATCGGGTATCAATACCGAAGATATAGTAAAAAAATTAATGGACATCGAAAAGAAGCCATTAACTAACCTGCAGGCGGAGCAGAAAACGATAAATTCAAAGCTGCCTATAATGCAGGATATTAACTATAAACTTATCGAGCTCAAATCTATTATGAAAGATTTGACTTATGAGACCCCTTTCGCCACCAAAAAAATCAGCTCTTCCAATTCGACGGCGGTAAGCGCTTTAATTAACGGCCCGGCCGCCAGCGACGGAAACTACATAATAGACAGCATCTCAAAAATCGCGACTTCAACTGTAGCCGCGACGCGAGGCACAGTGGGCGGTAATGCCGACGTGAATGCGAAGATATCGACTTCGATTAAAAAAAGCGTTGCTGCTGGCACTTTTTCAATAAATAATTTCAGCTTTTACGTCGATCCGGCCGCGGATTCCATAAACGATGTTATAAATAAGATAAACCTTCAAACGGCGACCACGGGCGTTACCGCTTCGTACGATTCTACAAACGATAAGTTCATACTCGAAAACGCCGTAAGCGGAAATAAGAACGCTATAGTTCTAGGCTCGCCTTCGGACGGTTCGGATTTTTTGAGCGTGATAGGGCTTAGCGAAGCCTTTCAGGATACCAGCGCTTCTTCGACTAAAGTGGCATCGATCGGCCATCTCGGCGCTGTAGATCCTTCTAAGATGATGTCTGATATAAATTTTGACAGAGCTTTTACCGCCGGCAAGATTAAAATTAACGGCGTTGAGATAAGCGTTTCAGGCTCCGACTCTATAAATGACGTGCTTAACAGAATAACCGCTTCGAATGCAGGGGTAACGGCAACATTTGACGCGTCAACGGATAAGATAAAACTAAGCGCTAAAAATACAGGCGCTTCATATATAAAAGTCGAAGAAGTGGCAGGAGGATCGAACTTTTTAGAACTTACAGGTCTTATAGGGCTCAAAAGCGGTTCTTCGATTTCCGCGACTTCAGGGTCGATACTTTCGACAGATAGTTTAATCGGTAACGCCAATCTTAAAACGGCTTTAACGATGCCGGCCACCATGAGAATAACGCAGGGCGGAGTTACTAAAGATATTCAATATCAGGCCGGAGACACGGTTCAGGATTTTATAGATTCTATAAACTCTTCGGGATTGAACGTTACTGCAAGTTTTGATTCCGGTTCCGGTAAATTTTATATAAAGCCTTCGGCAAACAGCGACCCGAATATTTCGCTTAGCGATGTGGATGGAAATTTGACCCAGGTTTTAAATTTGTCGTCGTCTGAAACAAATCAGACCATCGGCTCTAATGCCGAATATAAGGTTAACGGAGTTACCTACTACAGCAATACCAACACTATTACAGACAAATTCAAGGATATCAGCTTTACTCTCAGCTCTGTAACAACCTCTTCAACGACCTTAGGCGTCTCAAACGATGCGAATACCGCTAAGGAAAATATCGAAAAGTTCGTTAAATCTTATAATGAAATACTTGTTGAAATCGATAAGCAATTAAAAGACGAAGAGGGGCCTCTTTATAAAGACAGCAGTCTGCGCGACATACTCGACGGGCTTAAAAAATCCGTTAACAAATATGTTGAAAACGGAACGAACATAAAAAGCTTGTCCGATATAGGCATTACAACCGGCGCTCTCGGCATGGTATTTACGGATGATTACATAGGTAAACTCGAAATCGATAGCGCAAAACTTGAAAGCGCGCTGGCCTCTAATTCTACCGACGTAAGAAAATTATTCGCTTATGATCCGAACTCCAGCAATAATTATACTGACGGTATAGCCTATAACTTCAGCAACTATCTTGAATCGCTTACCAAAGTGGACGGAACGTTAAACAAAGTTATCGAAGTGACTAATAAGGAACTTCAGAGAGTGACTACCAGTATTCTTGATTGGAACTCGCGTATGACCACGATCGAGAAGGGGCTGTATGAAAAATTCAACTCAATGGAAGTAATGATCGGACAGATCAAACGGCAGGGCGAAGCGTTGTCGCAGCAATTGGCCCAGCTTAGCGCATAATTTGAATATTAAGTAAAGCGAGGGTGTGTATATATGGTATCTAATTTGAACCTTCAACAACAGAATAAATACCTTGAGGCCCAGGTTAAAACGGCATCGCCCATTCAGCTGGTTTGCATGTTATACGACGGGGCCATAAAATTCGCTAATTTTGCTCTGGCTGGAATCAAAGAAAAAAATATCGAAAAGAAAACCGTTAACATCGTCAAAACCGAAAAAATAATAAACGAGCTTAGAATATCTTTGAATTTTGAAAAAGGCGGAGAAATATCTACAAATCTCGATAAATTATATGATTTCATGTACACTTACCTTATAGACGCTAACGCCAATGAAGATATCGCCAAACTTGAGCACGTTATTCGGATTTTAAGTATGCTCAGAGAAAGCTGGTATGCGATAGCAAACAAGCAAACCGCGGCGCCCCAATCGCAGCAGGCGCCTTTAGAGACGGTTAAAAAACCGCCGCAGCTGCAGCCGGCGAACGCTCCTAAAGCGAATGAAAGGCTTGATCTTGCATGCTGAGCGAAGAAATTTTAAAAAAAATAAAAAAAAAATATGAAAAAATAAACGATATTTACTCTAAATCTTTAGAGGTTACTTTAAAGATTTTTTCTGTTTTAAAACAGGACGACTTAAAAACGGCATCTATGCTGGTTGAAGAACGTGATTCGCTGCTGCTCGCGACGCAGAATTTAATCGATGAAACCGGCGATTTGCTTAAGCAGTTGTTTAAGCAAGAAGGGATTGCGGAGGGCGGTCTCCGCTTTTTGAA
>JAKPTH010000092.1 GCA_029571125.1 bacterium | reverse complement strand
TGACAGGAAGTGCATATGACATTTCCCGCTTGACAATAAGCCGTGTCAATATGACTGCCGGCCTGAGGCGTAAAAAATGCGAGCGCTAATAAAAACGCCGCAAATAAAAACCTTTTTCTCATTTATTTCCTCCCAGAATATAATTATATTAAACTCTTGCTGTAAGCGGCCAGTTCGATGATTCGGCGCGCCTTTAATTATTGTTTGTAAGTTCCCTGAGGATTTTGATATACATAACCAAGCCCGTTACAGAACTTACATTCAACGAGCGTGCCAGTTTCGGACTTGACCTGCTTGAACCCTTTGCATTGAGGACAATCCTCTTTAAATGAAAAATATAAAAATTCTTCCGGGTCGTTTTTTTTATTGATACAACCCGTAAGAGTTATTTGCGTCAGCAAAAAGATAACACAAATTATTGAAAAAGTAAATATTATTTTTAGTTTATTACTCAAAATATGCATTGCAAAGTCCGTTACTTTTTAGCGTTCGCCACGTTGATTTTGGAGTTGAGCTGCTCGAGCTGCTCGCTTATAAGATATTTCAGGCTGTTATCCGATCTAGAAAGCATTCCCAGAGTCTTTTGAAAGGTTTCATAAGCTTCGATATATCTTTCGGTTTTTTTATACATTATAGCCAGGTTATAACAGTTTATAGGATTTTTAGGATCGCATTCGATGGCGCGTTTAAAAAAAGAGATCGATTGTTCGTAGTCGCCCATTTTTTTTGTGCAAAACGCCAGCTTGTTGTTGATATTCGGAAAAGACCAGTTTAGCCTTGCGGTAGTAAGGTAGTATTTTAGAGCCTCGTTATCGTTTCCTATTTTAGAATGGTTTTCGGCGATGCGGTAATTGACGGTATCGATGTCGGATTTAAAGTCGTTTATTTTTTCAAGCGCCGCCACGGCGTCTTCGAACCGGCCGGAAAGCTCCGCCGCCGTAGAAAGGTTGAAGTATATTCCTATTTTAGAATATTTTTCCATTACGGCGATTTTTCTGTCCATTATATCCGCCGGCACTTCGCCTGTCTCATCAGGCAATTTATTCGCAAGAGAATCCTGAAAGGCTAGAACCGCCATTTTATAATCCCGTGCCTTAAGGCATCTCACGCCTTTGATAAAAAGCTCCTGGGCATATATGGATTTTTTTTCCTTTAATTCGCCGAGCTTTTTCAGCAAAACCGAATGCAGTTCGTTTACCTGCGAATTGTTTTTATCGATTTTCCTGCATCTGGTCAAATATATGAATGCCTGTTCAAGATTATTTTTTCTGTAATCATATAAAGCCCTGTAATAAAGAGTATTAACGTTTTCGGCGGCAAGATCGCCGAGTTTATTTAAAACGGACATTCCCTTCTCGTCGGCGCCCGATTTGAAAAGATTTACCATAAGCCCTTCCAGTGCTTTAACCGAACGCGGATTTATCCTGACCGCTTTCTCGTATTCGGCTATCGCTTCGTCGAATTTTCCGTTTCTATCGAATTCTAAAGCGGCGTTCAGATGCATCTGATCTTCGCGGTTCATGAATTCGAGCTTTTCTAGACGGTCTTTGATTATATGGTCCGCAACTTTATTTACGGTATGGGCTTTTTGATATTCCTGACGCGCGAAAGATATCTTGCCTTCCTTCAAATATTTATCACCAAGGCTTAAATGGTCAACGCTGGACTGAAAGAATAAAAAATAAAAAACCGGAACTATAATAAAAAAATATTTTAAAATTTTCATTACTCAAATCACCCTTATTTTAAATTAAAGGCACTATACTTCAACAGGCATTATCGGCAAAATAATAATAAAGGCAAGGTAAAATAATTAAAATTTTCCGGTTTCTAAAAAAATAGCTAATCTGAAATTCATCGGAAATAGTCAGATGAGAAGGTAATTTTTCAATTATCAATAATGGCCTGTTATCACTTTCAACTAACTTACCTTAAAATTCAAGGCTCTAATCGGTGGATTATGGAATAAGCTCGCTTGAACCATGAATAGCGAAAATTGAAAAATTTTACCGACGCACTATCTGTGAATATCTTCAAACCAATTGAAACCGAATTTTTTTATAACTTTCATAAATTTTTCATTTCCACGGGACATTTCGTCAGCCCGGTAATGAAGACCGAAATACCTCTGCACAGGGCTGATATAACCTTTATCTTTTACATTTTTCAAGCATTCATCGGCAAATTTTTCACCTTCGACATTTTTGCAGGTTTCATAGAATTTTTTTATATTTTCTTCGCTTGCGGATATCTTCTGGCCTTCGTATTTCCGGCCAAAAGCGTTCAGTAACGTTGAATCATCCAATTCATGATATTCTTCGTCATGGACGATCACATCGATTCCAAGCTTTTTACGCGGAACCGGTTTGGCTTTCGGATAACCTAAGCAGAGTAAAATAACCGGAAAAACCAATTTTGGTAATTTAAAGATTTTTTTTAATTTCAAAAAATGTTCGATAATAGTACCAATATATACCGTTCCAAGGCCAATTGAATCGGCTGCAGTACACAAATTCTGAGCGCTGATTATCGTATCCTGAAAAGAAATCCAGAAATGCCTGAAAGATCTTTGGGCGGAAAAAGGTGCTTTTTCAAGTGCGGCCCACCGTTGCAGGCGTCTCCAGTCAATGCAGAAAAGCAAGTTCACGGGCGCTTCGGCTATAAAATTCTGCCCGCATAACCCGGCGAGAGTTTTTCTTTTTTCAGAGTCACTGATTCTGATTATCGAATAAGGTTGAAGATTTCCGCCGGTGGCGGATTTTATCGAAGCTTCAAGAATATCAACCATTACTTTATCAGAAACTCTTTTTCGTAAAAATGCTCTGCAGCTGGCCCTATTATAAAGAAGTTCGAGCAGAGGATTTGCATGTTTTTTAATAAAGGTTCTTTCTTCAACGCCATGGTGTGACAAATTTTGTTTATCAGACATAAAACCTCCATTTTTTTAACCTTTTTTGATAAGGGAAGGCGAGGTGCCACGGCCCCTCCCTTCCCTTAAAATCCCTTCCAACCCCGAATTCGCCTGACGCTTTATTCTTGTGAAGTGCCCGCTTTTCCGCCGACACTTTAATTCAATAATTGCTTTTCGTCTGCCAAACTTCTCAACCGCAAAATTTTCTT
>JAKPTH010000091.1 GCA_029571125.1 bacterium | reverse complement strand
CGTTATCGAATGGCTGACGGCCGACGGCAAAAAAAAGCGGCTCGAAACGGATCTAAAAGACGGATTTATTCATAAGTTCAAATATATGCCTGATATGAAAAAAGTAGAGCGGGAAGAAAGCCGCGACGGAGCTATTACGGTTTACCGGAACGGCGACGCGGCCCGGCTCGAAGAGCTGCTATCCGATTATCTGGTCGAAGACCTGGATAAATTGCCGAAACCGGCCATAGACGAATTCGCCGGCGCCGGGATTCTGGCGGCCATGCGCTGATTTTTCGCACAGGATTTACATTTCGGAAACCAATCTCATTTCAACGACGAATTTCCGGCCGCAGAATAAAAACTTCGTATAATAATAAAACGTCCTTAAGTTGCGCTCGCAAATTTCATCCGGCTGGCAGGATACGTAAACCGTCTTTAAATTCGACGGAAAGCTTATTACTATTCCGGTAAATGAACCGTTAGAATTAGGCTTTTCTCCAGTCGCGAATTTAAATGTTTTTGTTTTTTCATCCAGCTTGAATTCCGAAGGCTCGAACTGCGCCGTAAAAAACATGAATTCTCCGTTTTTTTGAGGCGGTTTATAATCTACAAGAGCGTAATAATTTCCGTTAGGCGAAGAAAATTTTTTCAGCGCCGCGTCGTAAATTTCTCCCTTATAAGATATAAAAGGCGAAATAGGAACGGAATCGAGGCAAACCATATTTTTAGTGACGGGATAAGGTTTGAAATGATAATCCGAATAAATTACGGCCTTTTCGCAGCTCAAAATTTCGGCGCCGCGCGGCTCTAAATGGTAATAAGCGGTCTCGCTCAACAACGACAATTTGACGTGCGTAAGCGGATCCAGAGTTTTAAAACATATTTTTTTAGCGTGCTCGAAAGCCGCCGCCAGACAATCATGGCTTATATTTTCAAAAGCCGCTTTAACCGGCGCGATATTTTTCAGCTCCTCCGATATCCTGGAAAAATCCTTAAAATCATGGCCGGGCGACAGTTTATTCGCCATATCAAGATGTTCGGCGGCTTTTTCGCTTTCTCCGGCGAATTCGCAAATTCTATAAAGCCTGTAATAATGATAAGACTTAAAAAGAGGGTTCGTTTCGAGCGCTATAAGCTTTCTGGTTTCGACGATGCTTTCTTTTATCATTGCGCGGCACATATAATAAGACGCTTTCTGATAACTTTCTTCGCCGTCGGCGGTCATTTGCGATATCATTTTCTCGGCTTCGTCGAGACGGCCGTACACGATAAGATTTTGTATAAGCAGGAATTTATGATTGGTATTTTCCGGATAGCGCGCTATAAGTTCTTTCCCTATTTCGACGCTCCTGTCTATATCGCCCGTAGTCGCATAAATATCGGCTTTAATCAGATGCATCAGCAAAAAGTCGCGGCGGCGCGACAATACCTTTTCGCAGCACTGCAGCGCCTGGGTGAAATTGCCCTGCATCATCTCGGCGAGGCAGACGAAAACGGTCATTAAAAGATCGTCCGGATAAAGATTTATATAACGAAATCCGGCCGCGGAAGCCGATTTCACGTCGTCTTCCGAGTAAAAGGCCGTTATGGCGTCTAATATCAGTTTTTCACGGGAATCGAGCGCGCTTTCCCCTGCGCGCGATAGTTTCAATTTGGCGTTGAACTCCGTGCGGGTTATTATGCCGTGGTTAAGAAAAAGAAAAAATAAAAGAAGCGCGTCGATATTTGCGGGATCCAGATCAAAAGACTGGTTTAACTTATCGCGGACGGCGTCTGTCACGAAATTTTTAAAATACTCTTCCCTGGCCTCTTCTAAAAGAGCCCTGGAAACTTTGGAAAGGCCTGCGGCGGACGGCGCGTTTAATCCTCCGCCAGAAAAAGTTTTGCTGCTTTCAAAAGTCTCTGCGGCGGAAGGCTTATTCGCCTCGATGCGCTTAACGGGAGGAGGCGCGGAATTATCGAAGCCCTGTGAGGAAAAAAGCCCGAAGAAAAAGTTTTTAATATCCGATATTATGCCTTCTGAAACGTTCTTTTTCAATTCTCTAACGGCGCGGGCGAGCTCGCGCGCATTCGCGAATCGGTCCGCAGGATTTTTTTTAAGGCATTTCAGAATTATTCCGGCCCGGGCGGCTGAAATTTCAGGATTGTATTCCCGTGGATCGGCCGGTTCTTTAGAAGTCACGGCGCCGATCAGCGAAGCAGGGTCGTCTCCTTCGAAAGGTTTTACAAGCGCCGCCATTTCGTAATAGACGACGCCGAGGCTGTAAATATCCACGGCGGGAGATATTTTTGCGCCTTTACCGCCGAACTGCTCGGGCGCCATATAATCGAAAGTGCCCACGAAATGGTTGGCTTGCGTGATATCGCGGTCTAAGGCCCGTTTTACGAGCCCGAAATCAACGAGCTTGACGCGGCCGTCAACGGTTATCATTATATTCGACGGCTTGATGTCGCGGTGAACCGAATCAAGGGAATGCACGGCTTCGAGAATATCGGCTATCGAGGCAATAAGTTCGTCGACGCGCGACAGGTAATCCGGATCGCCGAACGGCGGAGCGATAAGGTCACGCAAAAAATATGGCGCGTCAGGGTCCGGCGGTTTCAAATAGCCCGCCCGTAAAAGTTCGGCCGCGTCGCCCGCGTGCGATTTTATAAAAACGGCCTTTTTCAGAAACGAGCTCAGCGCACCTCCGTCGACATACTCCATGACATAATAAAGAAGGTTTTCCAGTTCGCCGGCCTGATAGACTTGAGCCACGCCGGGATGAACTACCCGGGCGGCGAATTTAGCCTCACGCCGGAAACGTTCGCGCCAGGCTTCGCTTACCGCGTCGCCGCGCATCAGTTTCAAAGCAGCCCGGCGGTCGAGCGCCTCGTCGAACGCTTCGTAAACCGAGCCCATGCCGCCTTCGCCGATCTTGCCTCTGATGGCGAGGCCGCGGGCGGCCATTTCTTTTTTGAATTTTTCGAAAGCTTCGTTCGGCATAAAAACTATTTATTCCTTATATTTTTCGAGTGCTTTTCGACGAACAGCCTGCGCATCGCGGCTAATTTTTTAATCTGAGAAGCGCTGAGCGAAGGCACTTGGCTCAGATCGCCGATGCCGGAGAAAAAACCTTTATTGTCCCTGCGGCTCACTATATCGGCCGCCTGGCCCTTCGTCAGAAAAGATATAGAAGCCAGCTCGTATTCTTCCGCAGCGTTGAGGTTGATCGAAACGAAAAATTTTTCACTTTCATCGCCTAAATTAAAAGTATCGTTGACGATCCATAGCGGAACGCCGGCGTATTTAAGCTTCAATCCGACGCCGGAAGTTCCCATGCCGTCGATCGTTTTCTGGATCCGCTGAAACGATTCGCTAAAAGATTTCCGCAGCGTCTCGGGCTCGAAAAGCGTCAGATGCGCGGCCCGATAATTTTTACGGTAAAAGGCCGCAGCGTCTTCCCAAACTCCGGCGAAATAAGAGTTCATGCAAAAGCCTCCCAGCGCGGCGCGTGCGTCGGCGGAAAATGCGGCCGCGTACTCCATGATAAAATCCGCAAACACCATCGCCTCTTCAAGCGCTTCGTGCGTTTCATATTTTTTGAAAAGGCTTCGTTTGGCGAATATGATTTTCAGGTAAGCGTTTTCGAGCGGCGAGAAAACTTCGCGCGGTTCGGTTTCGAGTTTCCGGCCGTAAAATTTTTCATAAAACGATTTATCGGAAAGATAACCCGACTGAATTGCCGCGTCCCTTACCAGTCTGTAAAATAAAGTGGCGACGAACCCTTCGGTGGAAAGCATCTGCTGAATATTTTTCAATTCCGAAAAATCGAAATTGGCGTTGAAATGATTATAAAGATAAACATCGCGACCGCCGGCCCGCATTTCCAGCTCCCACGAAATAGGGGTCCTTTTGAAAGCGAACATATTGCTTTTCACCCATTGATGCCTCTTGGATTTATGCGACAGATTAGCGATATCCTGCAGATGCGAAAAATATTCGCGCCCCCTGACGTCTTCGAACGTGTATAAATTCCTGCAGGCAGCATTTTCGGTCATATCGGCCATCATAGTTTCAAAATGCTCTCCCCAACCTTCTACAAACGCCGTCCAGAAATCGGATATGGCGGGCGCGGTATGCACGAAGCGGTCGGGCGAAAAGCCGAAATCGGAATCCTGTATATATGCGTCTATCAGATGCCCGTTTTCATGGGCGAAAATCGATTCGAACGCCAAAGGCTCTGGCGGCATTTCTATATAATGAGCGAAAGACTTATCGGTAACGGCGGCGCCGCTTTTCAGGTAGAAGCCGCGTTTGGGCATATTGCCGCCCCTGACGAGATGAATATAAAGCGGTTCGCGGAAAATCTCGCTTTTCTGGGTGCTTCTACCGGCTTCAACCTCGCCCAGCATGAAGTTTTTAACATAACCGCCAAGAGCGAGAGAAATTTTTGACATTCCGCCTTTGAGCGTCCCGGCGATTTCGGCCGCCGCGGTGTCGCCGTCCGGAATTATCTCTAACACAGGGAGTTTTCGGCCTTTTTCAGCTATAAAAACAGGTCCGGTGCCTTCAAAGGATTGCCTTACGAAAACGAAGGAATCAGGACCAGCCGCTATGGAACTGCCTGAAAAAATAAGTATGAACATTGAAACAGTGATCAGGATGAACGATAAAAATTTCATTACGACCTCGGTTATTAAGATTGTCGCCTGAAAAGGCCAGAACGGCCGTCGGAAACGATAACATAATGATAGCACATTTTATGACGATTATCAAGAAAAACGCTTTTTTGAAGAACTGTTCTTTTGAATTCTTGTCTATATCTGAAAATTATGATATACTTATTCCATAGCAAAAAATCGAGGTGCCGCAATGAATGAAAATCCAATCGCAGAAGAAAACAAATTATTGAAAATCCGTGGAAAATCATCTAAATATTTTTGGACGATTCTGATTTTATTAATCTTATTTTTTATAACTGCGGCGTTTTATTATAACTTTCGCAAAATATCCGACAACCGCAACATGAGCGACATCTTAAAAGCATATAATAAAATTCCGGCGACAATTGTTCCGAAAAATCCTTTATGCGGCGATGCCGATAAATTCGTCGAACCGCGAAAGGATTTCATCGGAACGGCCGACCAGTTGAACGACGTCATAAAAAATATCGAAAAACATCTGGATGGAAAATTCGACTTTGACGAATACGCAAAAGAAAAGATCTGGAAAGATTATTCAAAACTTCTTAAAAACCTCGAGGAACTATCGGCCAAAGCGCCTTCAGTTTCGGAAGCTGTTGTTCCCGATATACCCGGGCTATTTTTCACGGGCGGGCAGGAACTTTTCAGCTACATAACGCTTATCAACCGGGCAAAGATATCGGCGCTTCTGGCGTCGACCGCCATCGGCAGAAAAGATTTTCACACGGCGCTTCACATAGATCTCGCCTTAACCAGGATCGCCCGGGCTGCGGCAGTCGCCAGTTATGATCTGCCGAGCCCTTTCGGAATTTTTATACAATACGATGTCGCAACGATTGCCGGAAAAGGGCCGGCAAAAGTTTATCTTGAATGCGACGAAGCGCTGATCGATCCGCAAAGCCTGGCCGCGGTCAAAGAAGCGCTGAAGGTCCGCGGCGCGTCGATTCCTTTATTCTTCGATATCCGTGATGCTTTAAGAATGGAAAACGCCTGGTCTTCGGCTATACTGTCGATAATACGCTCGAAAAACCCTCTCACCATGTCAATTCTCGACATGTGGTACGGCAGGCCGGAAAATTATTACGCCGGCATGACGAACGCGGTAAGTTCGATCCCCAAAGGCATGGGAGCGGCTCTTGTAAAATCCGTAGCGTCTTATCACGAACTGATCGCCGGGGCCTCGGAGTACAGCCGCTTAAAGCTGCATCCGCATTTTTCCATGATGGGATTTGCCGACTATTCCAAATTGACGGCCGACGCGGTCAAATCGGAGGCGTTCAACAGGCTGATAACGCTCGGAGGGCTTTCCAGAATATATTGTCTTGAAAACGGCGGCTGGCCGGAATTAGATAAAAACAAAGAATTTCTCGCCGCTGCCGGAATGGCGGCTTTAGATCCCGCGGATGGAAAAACTATCCGCGCCATAAACGCTTCGCAAGGCGCCGTCAGTTATTACAGTATCGGACCCGACGGAGAAGATAACGGCGGCGACGAAACCAGAGACGTCGTTATCACGATAAAGCGGCCGGCGGCGAAATAAAGTATTTCTTTATTTACAACAGGGGGGCTCGGAGGCGTTTTTCTGCTGCGCCCTGAAATATTTGACCGCCTCGGGAGTTATTTTATCTTCGATATGCGCGGCGGCGGCCAGCGCGATAAAGACCGCGGCGGCCAGGACGATGGTAGTCTTTGAAAATGCGGCATTTCTGGCGATCAGGAAAGTGTTTGTGGCGGGGTCTTTTTCGACCGCGCTTTTCAGCCGTTCGAACAGCGCGAGCGGAAACGCGGCCGCGACGAAAAACGCCGGTATTTCTATGATCCCGTGGGGCGCGAGGGCCGCGAAAACTATAATAGGGCCGGATAAAAGCCCGGACGCGGCCGGACAGAGCGCCCCCGTCATAAAAGCGAGTATCCCTGTGGCAAACCGGTTCGCTATATTCAATGAAAAAGAAAGGCTTATTATTCTTTTATCGCAGGCCGCAGTGAGACCTATAGCCCTTATGACCGCCAGGTCGAACTTACCCGCCATCGTATCTTCAGAATTTATTTTCATCCCCGAATGAAGAAAATTTTTAAATCGATAAGATCCGGCCAGAAATACCGGAGATATTAAAATAACCGCGAGAAGGCTGTTGCTCAAAAATATCACCCAGCCGCCGTCTTTAACTCTCTCTCTAACTTTTTCGCGAACAGGATCGCTGAGAGTCGTGTTAAAAGTGGATGCGTTAAAAACTTTTTGCGGCGTCGCCCCGAAATGCGCGATCGACAAATATCCGGCAAAAAATCCTGCCGCGGCACAAACGACGAACAATTTAGCCATAGCCGCCGCATAACGGATCACGGCGCGAAGTTCCAAGTCAAATCAACCCCTTTATTTACGTTGTTTTAAATGATTCACAGGCTGCCGGAATGTCCGGACTAATTTATATCTAATTAACAAAAACTTAATATAGCATATATCACTCAAATAATCAAACCATTCTTGACCATGATCCTTGAATTTCTAAATGAGCCATATTATTGAATTACAAACCCTTGCCATCGGCCTATGAATTTGGTATAATTCGGACTGATCGTTTATTTATAAGATAATAAGGGAGGGCGTTCTGGCATGAAAAACATTTTTATAATAGCCGCGTTACTTTTGGCGGCAAATTTCAGTTTATCTTACGCGGCGGATGAAACCGACAACGCCGAAGGAAAAGTAGCCGTCGAAGGCGGAAACATCTGGTATAAGATCGTCGGCAAGTCAAAAAAAGGCGTGCCGCTGCTTGTCGTTCACGGCGGCCCGGGCGCGACGCACGATTATCTCGAGCCGCTCGAGGCGCTCGCCGACGAGCGGCCCGTCATCTTCTACGACCAGCTCGGCTCCGGAAAATCCGACAGGCCGTCCGATGAAAAACTCTGGACGGTGGAGCGTTTTGTCAGGGAGCTGGCGGCGCTGCGAAAAGAGCTTAAATTAGAAAAAGTGCATATACTCGGGCAGTCGTGGGGAACGATGCTCGCTGCAAGCTATATGCTGGCCGAAAAGCCATCCGGCGTCGTCAGCCTGATATTTTCCGGCCCATTCTTCAGCTCGAAGATATTCGCGGCGGACTGCCGGGAGCGCGTGAAAAAACTTAATATACGCTCAGTGGAGGCCATTTTCAAGGCCGAAAGCAAAGGCGATTTCTCAGGTGAAGAATACAAAATGGCGATGGACGAGTTCTATAAAAAACACGTCTGCAACCTTGCGCCGTGGCCTGAATGCTTTAACCGCACCCTCGACGGAATGGGCTTTGAAGTTTATTCGAGCATGTGGGGGCCGAGCGAGTTCAGCGTGACCGGCACGCTAAAAGACCTCGACATAACAGGCAGGCTCGGCGAAATAACCGTCCCGGCGCTGCTTACCGGCGGCGAATTCGACGAGATCTCTCCCGAAACGGTGAAGTCGTACGCGGCGAAATTCAAAAATTCGAAGTTCCTGATATTCGACGGCTGCACGCACTCGCACCATCTGGAGAAAACGGGAGAATATATCAAAGAAATAATAAATTTTATTAAAAACGCTGAAAATAAAATGTAGCACTGCGCAACAGCATTCAAGCCTCTTAACAGCAGATATCTTTAAACATTTATGAGTAAATTAAATTTTATTTTTTTAATGAAAGGCGGTGCGTCAAAACCCCCGCCTTTCATTAAAATCTTTTTAAATCCCAAACTTGCCTTATGTTTTTTTACGGATTTCAGACTTTGCGCGGCTTGATTTTAGTTTTGTTCTTTTCAATAATTGCCTCAAATTGCTTTTATTAGTCATCTTTTATCTCATTTTATTCTTTTTCGGGCAAGCACAAAGTTGACGGCTCACTGCGATAGCGGCTCTGCCAAGTACGCATTATAGTTCGCGGCAGTCTAAAAAAGCTCGAAGCCGGCGGCGATTTTTTCGAACTCCTTCTCATATTTTTCATATTCGCCTTCCGGCGCGATAAAGGCGAAAAGAAATCCTGAGCCGTTTTCGGCGAGCATCGTGTTGTCGTTAATAAGCGTTATTTTATTCTTTTTACCGGCGGTATGCGAGAAACGCCCGCGCGCCGCCTTACGGCCGGCGATCAGGGCGCCGCCCTCCGAAACCTTTTTAAAATCCTTCACCATGGATGAAATCGCCGAAAGGCGTCCGTCCAGAATCATCTTCGACGTCATGCCGGCAGGCGCCGAAAACATTACCAGCGCGAAATCGACGCCTTCTACGCCTTCCGGTTTGGCGCCCACGGTCACTATGTCGCCCTTGCTGTCAACTTTTATCTTCCAGCCTTTTTCGGGCAGTTTCAGCCGGCAGCCGTATTCGGCGCTCGTATAGACGCAGCCTTCGAGGCCCGTCTTAAGGCCGGCGGGCGCGGGCATGGCTTCAAAACTGGAAATTGATATGCCTAGATTGTCTATAAGCTTGATTCTGACGTTCTGCGTTCCGTCGACGGTATCCGAATCGGTGAATTTGATGTGAGTGGGGCCCGATACGAAACCGCCCGGACTTGGATCGACCGCGATCCACCTTCCGCCGAGCCAGACCTCGTTCCACATATGGCCCATCCAGCGGCCGCCGGCATTCATTACGCCGAGCGATATCTTCACCGGGATTTTTAAAGATCTGGCGAGAGCAGCGAATATTATAGCGTTTTCGCTGCACTTGCCGCGTTTCTTTTTAAGAACTTCCGGAGCGGATAAGGTTTCGGCTATAAAGTCGGTTTCTATATTCGCGTTAACCCATTCTAGAATTTTTTTGACCACGATGACGCCGTCAGATTCTCCTGCGGCTATTTTTGCGGCAAGCTCCACTACCGCGCTATCGGCGGGCGTAATATATTCGGATTCGCTTATATATTTTTCCATGCCTTCGGACGCGGACGCCGGGAAAACTACCGGACGGGTATCTTCTGCGGCCATAGACATTTCAAGCATCACTTCATAGACGCCGTTTTCAAATTTTGTGAAAACTACCTTCTGGCGATTGTCTTCAAGAGCGAAATCGGAAAGCGGTATGCTCATCCATCTAACGGCGATCCTGGCTTTTTTTATCTTATTTAAGTTTCCGAGCGGCTTATCTATATCGACGGTCAGGTCGCTGTCGTCGTTAATTATAACCGCGATCTTCGACTTTATCTTTTCGTCGGCCTGCCATATTCTGTTGTCGACCTTTTTCAACGTTTCGACGGCGCGCGTCGAATTCATTATGCGCCCGTCGGGCGAGATGGTAACAAGTTCGGGCATGCTGCCGGATATTGTAACCTCGGCTTCTACGGTGCCGGCATTCGCCAGCACTTTTACGTCCACGCGGCGAATATTACGAAGATCGAATATATTGAAAGTGAATTTTTTTTCGGACGCCCTTTTTATTATCACGTCGGGAAGACATGCGTCAAAATACACGCCGGCAGCATCGAAAGTCCTTTCACTGACGCCGCCGCAGTTGTCGTCGCTGCGAACCTTGAATTTCTTGTTATCGACGGTTCCAGTTATTTTTTCGGTTTTTATCTTATAAGCGCTCGACTGCTCGAACGATACCGGAGCAAGGTCTTTATCGACGATCAGCGATACGCTTTCGGTAATGTCCTGCTGCGACATTCCGACAACATCTATTTTGAAGGCCTTTTCGATCTCATAAATGAATCCTCCGCCTTCGACCCCGCGCATCTTAAGATGTTCATAACCGTACACCACGCCTTTTCTTTCAAACGCCAGCCAGCTTTCTTTTACAGTGCCGGCCAAAGCTGAATTCAACTGCGATAAACACAATAAAACCGTAAGTGAAATAAGCAAGAAATTTCTTTTCATAAGCTCTCCTTTCATTTTTTCAGGTTCCAAAGGCATTTTTCGGCCGCGGAACGGAAATATCACATAATTATAATATATTTTTACTTCTATTGGTTCGAATTAGCTCGGGCAGCCTTACCAACCCTGTCGATTCTATTCGTCCATATATAACCCGAAAAACCATGCGGAATTTTTTTAATATCTTCGGCCGTATCGAAACCTTCTGAAAACACACCGTTACCTGCCACTATCACTATTTCTGTTCCGCAGCTATCCATGCGTTTCATGAATTTAGCGGGCCAGCCCCACAAATACGGAGCATATTTCAAAGGTATATGAAGCCATGCGCCGCGGCACGAAACGGGAACAAAACCGCTCCAGCCAATAAGAGCATAGTCCGAAAGAGCCTTTATCAGAGTATTTTTAGACATCGCCTTGAGCCCTGGCATTTTTTCCGAAATAATTTTTATCGGCTGATCTCCGCCGTAAACTCTTATTCTTTTAATCCGTTCTTCGGGTTGCGACGTTAAAAATTTTGCAAGAAGAGCTCCTTCCGTTGAATCATTGCTTTTAACATGCAGTAAAAGATTTTCGGAAGTAAAGCGTGAAAAAACTTCATCGAGCGAAGGCATTAGACCGACGCCCTTGCCTCTGAACGGAAAAGTTTTTCCGCCGTCGGCGGTATAGCCGAAACCGATGTCGAGTTTCTTCAATTCGGCCATAGTAAAATCCCTCACACGGCCGTTTCCATCCGTACGATATTGCAGTGCATGATCATGAAAAACCGCCAGCCTATCGTCTTTCGTTCGCTGAACGTCGAGCTCGACCATATCGGCTCCGCTGTTAAATGCCTCTTCCATGGATGATATGGTGTTTTCGAGGTAATTATGTTCCGGGGGAAATATGCGCTTTGAAGTGTCGGTATCGTTAGTAATACCTTCCATGCCGAATGTCTGAGCCAGTCCGCGGTGCGCAAGCAATAAAGGTTTCACGACCCCGGAATCAAGGAAGATCGTCGTATTGTTAAAAAAAATAAAAATTACTAAAACGATAATAAAATATAATATTATTTTAAAATTTTTACGCACTTTAATTCCCACATAAAGTTTATAAAAGCCTTAAATAAAGTAAAAAATGATAAAACTTTTTAACGAACTCAATTTAATAAATTATTAAAATATAAAATGATAAAATAAATCAAAATCAACCATATCGCAATTATAATAATGGCCATAAAACGGTTTTCGCCGAAAACGGGCGGATCGGTTTCGGCTTTCAGACGGCATTGTGACAAAACATCGGCCGGTATAAACAACACCGATAAATATATCAGAGAAGGAACTATTAAAATATCATCAAGAAGTCCAATAACTGGTATAAAATCAGGAATCAGGTCGATCGGACTCAAAGCATAAGCCAGAGCAGCGAAAATAAGAAGCTTTGGAATAATGCCCACGCGCGGATGCCTGTATGCGTAATACATCACAACAAGGTCGCGTTTTATGGATTTTGCCTTTTCAGCCAATCGTTGTAAAAACATATATAATAATCCCTTTTTTGATAAGGGAAGGCGAGGTGCCAAAGGCCCCTCCCTTCCCTTAAAATCCCTTCCAACCCCGAATTCGCCTGACGCTTTATTCTTGTGAAGTGCCCGCTTTTCCGCCGACACTTTAATTCAATAATTGCTTTTCGTCTGCCAAACTTCTCAACCGCAAAATTTTCTT